>DATIFD010000071.1:0-3475 GCA_035455385.1 Burkholderiaceae bacterium | reverse complement strand
GGCTTGAGCGCGCCGCTGGGCCGCTCGCCGATCGGCGGCGCGCTGCTGATGGCCTGCGGCTTCGCGTGGATGGCCTGGGCGTGGCTGCTGTTTCGCCGCGCCGCCACGCCGGTGCGGCCGACCGCGCAGCCGGCGATGCTGGTCGACGACGGGCCTTATCGTTTCGGCCGCAACCCGATGTACCTCGGCATGACGCTGATGTTGATTGGCATGGGCGTCGCCTCGGGCGTGCCGTTCATCGCGATCGCAGCGCTGGCCTTCGTGGCCGTCGTCTCGACCGTGCACATCCCGCACGAAGAGGCGCAGCTGCAGCGCGCGTTCGGTGGTTGGTACAGTGACTACGCGGCCAGCGTGCGCCGCTGGCTGTAGCCCCTGATCGATGCCGCGACTGCTGCTGATCGACGACGACGAGCAACTCGGAGCGCCGCTGGCAGCGTACTTCCGGCGCTTCCAGTTCGAGCTGCAGCACGCCACGCGGCCGAGCGAGGGCCTGAAGCTGCTGCGGCACGGCGGCTTCGACGCCGCCATCCTCGACGTGATGCTGCCCGAGATGGACGGCTTCGAGCTGTGCCGCACGATCCGCAGGGAGAGCAACATCCCGATCGTGATGCTCACCGCGCGCGGCGACGTGATGGACCGCGTGGTCGGCCTCGAGCTCGGCGCCGACGACTACCTGCCCAAGCCTTTCGAGCCGCGCGAGCTGCTGGCGCGCATCCAGACCATCCTGCGCCGCGCTGCGCCCGCGCTCGGCAACGGCGTGCGCCAGCTGCGCTTCGAAGGCGGCCTGGCGATCGACCTCGACCGCCGCACCGTGCAGCGCGCGGGCCACACCATCGAGCTGACCAGCACCGAGTTCGAACTGCTGGCGATGCTCGCCGCCGCGCCGGGCAAGGTGTTCAACCGCGACGACATCCTCGAGAAGCTGCGCGGCCAGTCGGCCGAGGACATCCACACGCGCGCGGTCGACATCCTGGTCAGCCGGTTGCGCCGCAAGCTCGAGCCGCTCGACTGCATCAAGACGCTGCGCAACGCGGGCTACACCTTCGCCGGGGTGCGCGCGTGAGCTCGGCGCTCGACGACGTGCCCACGCGTCACCGCGCCGGGCACGCCGGCCGCGAGGGCTTCAAGGCACGCTGCCGGCGCTGGCACCGCTCGATGCGCCACTCGCTCAAGTGGCGGCTGGTGCTCGCGTTCCTGCTGCTCGCGCTGGCGATGACCGGCGTCTTCCTGGCCGGCATGCAGCGCGTCGTCAGCGCCGGCTGGCAGGGCTACGCCAAGCCGATCGTCGCCGACTACGTCGACCGGCTCGCGGCCGAGATCGGCTCGCCGCCGAGCGTCGAGAAGGCGCAGGCCATCGTCGCGCGGCTGCCGCTCAGCGTGTCGATCGACGGGCCGCTGGTGCACTACCAGTCGCACCCCGACCAGCAGCGACGCCGGGCCGCGTACGGCGGCGACTACGAGCACGACGGCGCCGAGAGCTGGGGCCTGGTGCGCACCACTGCCGACGGCCACCGCATCGTGTTCGGCCTCGTCGGCCCGCTGCACGGCAGCCAGCCGCGCTTGTTCGGCTGGATCACGCTGGCCGCGCTGCTCGCGCTCACGCTGGCGGCGTACGCCTACGTGCGCCGCATGCTCAGGCCGCTGCAGCGCATCGGCGACGGCGTCGCGCGCTTCGGCGCCGGCGACTTCGCGCAGCCGATCACCGGCACGCGCAACGACGAGCTCGGCGACCTCGCCGATCGCATCAACCGCATGGCCGCCAGCCTGCAGGGCATGCTCGACGCCAAGCGCGCGCTGCTGCTGGCCATCAGCCACGAGCTGCGCAGCCCGTTGACGCGCGCGCGAGTCAACGCCGAGCTGGTGGCCGAGGGCGAGCACCGCGACGCGCTGCTGCGCGACCTGTCCGAGATGCGCGACCTGATCGCCGATCTGCTCGAGAGCGAGCGCCTGGCCACCGGCCACGCAGCGCTGCAGACCGAAGCCGTCGACCTCGCCGCGCTCGTGCGCGACATGGCCGCGCAGTTCGCTCCGTCTTCGCTGACGCTTCAGCTCGACACCGCGCTGCCCCCCGTGCCGGCCGATCCGATGCGCCTGAAGCTGCTGTTGCGCAACCTGATCGACAACGCGCTGCGCCACAGCGCGGATGCCGCGCAGCCGCCGGTGGTGTCGCTGCAGCGCGAGGCCGACGGCCGCATCGCGCTGGCGGTGCGCGACTTCGGCCCCGGCGTCACGGCCGAGCAACTGCAGCGGCTCGCCGAGCCCTTCTACCGCACCGACAGCGCGCGCACGCGCGCGGCCGGCGGCGTCGGTCTCGGCCTGTACCTGTGCCGGCTGATCGCGCAGGCGCACGGCGGCGAGTTGCGCATCCGCCGCGCCGAGCCAGGCCTCGAAGTGGCGGCGCTCGTCAACGGCTGACGTCTCGCTGCAGTGGTTACTTCAGCCCGGCGCACCAGTCGCGCCGCGGTTGTGCCGGCGCGCTGGCCCCGCGCTGCTGCGCGCGTGCGGCCATCTCCTGGTGGTGCTGCTGCTGGTAGGCCATGCAGTCCGCACGCGAGGTCATGCCGTTCATGCGCTGCTGGTGCGCGGCGCGTTCTTCGGGCGTCATCAATGCCCAGCCCGGCGTGTTGTTGGGGCTGGCGCGCCAGCCTCGGCCCGGCGCCGACGCCGCACCGTAGCCCATGCCAGGCCCCGCTCCCGGTCCGCGGCCCATGCCGGGGCCCATGCCCGGGCCGCCCGGCCCCGGCGCTGCGGCCGACCCCGGCGCGGCCGGCGCCGCCGTTTGCGCGAAAGTGCTCGATGCGAGGGCGGCCATCAAGGCCGCAGCCGTGAGCGCGCGAAGCGAGGACATCGTGAACTCCAATTCCAGTGACTGACTCGCCGAGCACGATAGCGCCCCGCGACGCGAAGGGGCTTGCGCTTCCTCAACCGACGCCGGAGACCACGCGGCAAGCGCGGCGGGCGGCGCGGCACCGACCGGGCGCGTGCAGCGCGTCGCGCTGCCACTGCCACCCCCGGCGCGCCGGCTCGCTACTGCGCCGTGCCGGCGCCTTCCACGTAGCTGCCCGGGTGCTGGCGGCGGATCAGCAGGTTCTTCACCGTCCACTGCGCGCCGGCGTCGAGCGGCGTGAGGTAGCGCACCTCGCCGCCGCTTTGCACCGCGATCGGCACGCCGCCCTCGAACAGCAGGCGGTTGCCGGGCAGGCGCGCGATCTTCTCGCCCGGCGTGAGGATCCCGGCGAGGTTCAGCGGGTCGGCAGCCGAGATCGACACGCGCTCGCGGCCCTCTTCCTTGGCGATCTTGCGCAGCGCCGCCGCGGCTTCGGGCAGCGCGAACTGCTCGCCCGAGAAGCCGCTGACGAAGCGGCCGCCGCGCACTTCGCCGCGCGCCTCGAGGCGGCGGTAGACGTAGTGCAACTCGCGCCACGGCGGCAGGCCTTCGGCCTCGCGCTCGAGCAGCTTGCGAAACACCACGCCG
>DATIFD010000070.1:0-3424 GCA_035455385.1 Burkholderiaceae bacterium | reverse complement strand
ACCTGCTCGCGGTACAGGCGATAGCGCTCGCCGAACTGCGCGATCAGGTCGCGCTCCTCGAACCAGATGCCAACCAGGATGTAGCCGGTGGTGGCGATCGCGAACAGCAGGTGACCTGCGGTCATCGTCGGCGTGGCCCAGAACGCGAGCACGAAGCCGAGATAGATCGGGTGCCGCACGTGACGGTACAGGCCCGGCGTTCGAAACTGTGGCGCAGGCATGCGATGTCCACGCAGATGGGCGTACACCTGCCGCAGGCCGAACAGCTCGAAGTGATTGATCAGGAACGTGCCGATCAACAGCACGACCCAACCGATCCAGAACACCGCCTGAATCGCGAGCGAGCCGACCCTGTTTTGCACCGACCAGACCGCCGGCTCGGCGAGCGGCCGCCACTGCCACAGGAGCAAAGCCAGCACCGCCGTGGCAGCGAACACGAACGTGCTGCGCTCGACCGACTCAGGCACGATACGCGTCCACCAGCGCTTGAAGCCGCGCCGCGCCATCACGCTGTGCTGCACGGCGAACAGGCCGAGCAGCAGCAGGTTCACGATGAGCGCTTCGGCCAGCGGCGCCGGCGTGCCGCTGTCGATCGTCTTCGGCAGCAGCGGCAGGTTGCCGACGAAGCCGATCGCATAGACGAAGGTGGCGAGAAAGAACAGGTAGACGATTGCGCCATACAAGGCTGAAAGGATTGCCATGGTGTGCTCCTGTGGAGGGTGCCGGTCAGCGCGGCTTTGCCTGCGCCACGACCACCGGCTGCGCCGTGGCCGACGCTTGGGCTGCCATGTCGTAGTGGTGCACCAGCGCGTGGATGAACAGGCCGATCACGGCGGTGGTGATCACGGCGCCGGCGGCGCAGGTCAGGCGCAACAGCGGGTTGGCGCGGGGCGTGGGGGTCATGACGGCTCTCCTAGCACGAGGTTTGGTGATGGCGCTATCGTGCGAGTCGTGCGCGCGTTCAGTCCTTGAGCGGCCTGAAGATCCCGTACCCGCGCCTTAAACGTTCTGAAAACGCGCCCTGTCGCCGTGCACGGCGGTAAATTGCGCAGCCAGGAGAACGTTCGATGAGCTTCACGGCTTCGAATCGACCGCTGATCTCCCATATCGAGATCCGGTGCGCCGAGCGACAACTGTGGGTTGACGGCCGCGTCGCCAAACTGGGCGCACGCGCGTTTGACGTCCTGCACGCCCTGTACGAACGGCGCGACCGGCTGGTGACGAAGAACGAACTGCTGGACGCCGTGTGGCCGGACGTGGTGGTGGAGGAGAACAACCTGCAGGTGCAGATCAGCACGCTGCGCAAATTGCTCGGGCCCGCCGCCATCACCACCATTCCGGGCCGTGGCTATCAGTTCACGGCAAGCGGCTGGGTCGATGGGCGCGCGGTCGGCGACCACACGCGTGAAGCTGCGCCCGTTGACCCGGCGCCACCCGCTGCGGCGAAGTCGACGAAGACCGTTGGCAACTTGCCCGACGAGCTACCGCCGCTGTTCGGGCGCGATGGCGATCTGGCGGCGTTGCGCACGTTGATCGGCCAGCAACGGCTGGTGTCGATCGTCGGCGCAGCCGGCATCGGCAAGACGGCGCTGGCACAGGCACTCGCGCACGGCGAGCGCGCGGCGTTCGACGACGGCGTCTGGCTGATCGAGCTGGCACCGATCGGCGATGCGTCGCTGGTCGTGCCGACGGTGGCCGACCCGCTCGCGCTGCAACTGGGCACCGATGCGCAGCCCAAGGACCTGGCCGAGCGCTTGCGCGGCGCGAAGTGCCTGCTCGTGCTCGACAACTGCGAGCACCTGCTGCACGCGGTGGCCGAGCTGGCCCAAGCCGTTCTCAGGTTCGCACACGGCGTGAGCATCGTAGTGACTGCGCAAGAGCCCCTGAAGCTCGGCGATGAATACGTGCATCGGCTCGATGGGCTTGCGTTGCCCGGTGAAGGCGACGCGGCGGACGTGCGCAGCGCCGGCGCGGTGGCGCTGTTCGAGGCGCGCGCCCGGGCGGCCGATCCACGCCTCGTGATCGACGAGCACAACCTGCCGACAGTGATCGACATCTGCCGGCAGCTCGACGGCTTGCCGCTGGCGATCGAACTGGCGGCTGCACGCGTGCCGCTGCTGGGCGTCGACGGCCTGCACGCGCGGCTCGGCGAACGGCTGCGCCTGCTGACCGCGGGCCACCGCCTCGCACTGCGTCGTCACCAGACGCTACGCGCTGCCCTCGAGTGGAGCCATGGTCTGCTCACGCCAGCCGAGCAGGCGGTGTTCCGGCGGCTGGGCGTGTTCGTCGGCAGCTTCGATCTGGAACGCGCGCAGCAGGTTGCCGCCGGCGCTGAACTCGACGAGTGGTCGGTGCTGGATCACCTGGGCGCGCTGGTCGACAAGTCGCTGGTGATGGCGCTGAGCGGCGAGCCACCGCGCTATCGTCTGCTCGAGAGCGGCCGCGCCTACGCGCTGGAGAAGTTGCACGAGGCAGGCGAGACCGAGGCGACGATGGAGCGACACCTGCAGGCCATCTGCATGCTGTTCGAGCGCGGTGATGCGCAGCGTTGGTTCGTGCACGACGACGTGCTGCGCGATCGGTACGGCGTCGACGTCGACAACCTGCGCGCGGCGCTCGACTGGGCGGCGCGCGACGAGGCCCACGTCGATGCGCACATCGCGCTGGCCGGGGCGTCGTGGTGGGCCTGGTTCGGCGCGTTGACCTTGGAAGGGCAGCGCCGCTGTGCGCAGGCGATGTCGCGCATCGGCTCGGCGACCTCCAATCCGCACGCGGCACGCCTGCTGATCGGGTACGCGCTTCGCGCGCACCCCAAGGCGTCGCCGATCGAGATCAATGCCCTCGAACGCGGGACCACGCTGTGCCGCGAGCTCGGCGACCGGCATGGGCTGTACTTCGGTTTGGCGTTGCTGGCTTTCCGGCTCGTCAAGCTGGGCCGGCTTGACGATGCGCGGCGCGCGGTCGAAGAAGCAGCCACTCTGGAGAGCGACGACTTCCCGCCCGGCCTGCCGCCGCGACTGTTGATGAGCCGCGCGCACCTGAACGCGGCGCGCGGCAACTACGACGCCGCGGTGGCCGACAAGCTCGCCGCGCTGCGCGCGTTCGACCGCTATGGCGACCAGCGCCAGATTCGCATCGCGCGCAGTAACGTCGTCGACATCGTGCTGGCGGCGGGCGGCGTGTCGGACGCGGTGCGTCGCGGGCGCGAGGACGTCGCGGCGCTGCGCCACGGGCCACGGACCTACATGATCGAGTGCGCGGGGTCGTTCGGCAACCTGGCCACTGCTTTGATGCGCGCAGGCGAGTTTGCAGAGTCGCAGAAGGTGGCGCGCGAGGGATTGCCGCTGATGCAGCGGCGGGGCACGACGTACCTGGCCCTCGACCCCTTCGCGCTGCTGGCGCTGAAGCTGGGCCGCGCCGAGGA
>DATIFD010000069.1:0-3586 GCA_035455385.1 Burkholderiaceae bacterium | reverse complement strand
CGACACTGTGCAGGGGTTGATCGCGCTCGGCCACCGCATCGAGCCGCGCTTCGACAGCTACATGGACCTCGGCGCCGGCCAGTTCATCTGGCGGCTGGGCGATCCTTCGGTCGAGGGGTATGTCGCGGCTAGCGACTCGCGGCGCGATGGGCTTGCCGCAGGTTTCTAGCGTGCTTCAACCGGCGCGGCGTGTGTGAGAGCCCGCGGGTCGCGCCCCGCCGGCGGTCACTTTCATTTGCTGGCCCAAATGAAAGTAACCAAAGCAAAGGGCCTGAAAACCGATTTGTCTCGCTGACATGGCAACAAACCACGAAGTCGATGAGTTCCATGCGTCACGCCACGGGCCGCGGATGCGCCTAGCCTCAATACCGGCGATGCATCCGTGGCCAAAGGCGCTGCAAGTTGAGATGTTCTTGTTCGGAGGTTCTAGCCAGCGCGCTCGGTCAGATCGTATTGGCCCCTTTGCTTTGGCTACTTTCATTTGGGGCCGCAAATGCTCCGAAGGGGGATCCGGTAACTTCGCGCAGCGAAGTTGGTGGATACCAAAGTAGCTCGCCTGCCGGGCGAGACCGGCGGGCTGCTGCAAGCAGGGCGATTGCAGCATCAGTCCTCCTTCAACCGCTCGAGATGCCGGATGTCCAGGCTGTCGAACTGCTCGCGGATCTGGAACATGAAGACGCCGAGGATCAGCACGCCGATCAGCACGTCGAGCGCGATGCCGAGCTCCACCACCATCGGCATGCCGTAGGTGGCCGAGGTGGCGGCGAAGAACAGGCCGTTCTCCATCGACAGGAAGCCCACCACCTGCGGAATCGCCTTGGCGCGGGTGATCATCATCATGAACGACAGCAGCACGCAGGCCAGCGCGATGCCGAGCGTGCCGCGCGCGATGGTCGACGAGAAGCGCGCGATCGGCAGGCCGAGGTTGAACGCGAAGATCACCAACAGGATGCCGATCAGCATCGTGGTCGGGATGTTGATCAGCGGCTCGGTGTCCCAGCGCACCTCGAGGCGGCCGATCACCCGGTGCAGCAGGATCGGGATCAGGATCACCTTCAGCAGCAGCGTCAACGCGGCCGAGACGAACAGGTGCGGCTGGGCGGTGGCGTAGCCCACCGTCGCGGTGGCCAGCACCAGCACCGCGCCCTGCAGCGTGAACAGGTGCACCAGCGACAGCACGCGCCGCTGCGAGATCATCGCGAAGGCCAGCATCAGCAGCACCGCGCCGAACAGGTTGATCAGCTGGCCGAGGAACGGGCTCACTGGGAATCCTCCGGCCGGTGGCCTCCGGTATTCGCCTTGGGAGCGGCCCGTCGGCTCATGCGTCGCCGCCCGGCCGCCCGAAGGCGGCGCACGCCCCCTCGGGGGGCAGCGAACGAAGTGAGCGTGGGGGTTCCATGTTCATTTCCCCAGCAGGATGCGCACCAGCAGCCCGATCACCGCCAGCAGGAACGCCGTGGCGAGGAACTCGGGCACGCGGAAGATGCGCATCTTGGCGCTGAAGCTCTCCAGCGCCGCCAGCGCGGCGCCGCCCACCGCGAGCTTGAGCACCAGCACCGGCAGCGCCAGCAGCATCTCCAGCGGCGCCTGCGCTTCGGCGATGCCCCACGGAAAGAACAGCGCGAGCCCGGCGCACGAGTAGGCAAACAGCTTGAGGCTGGCCGCCCATTCCAGCAGCGCGAGGTGGCGGCCCGAGTACTCCAGGATCAGCGCCTCGTGGATCATCGTCAGCTCGAGGTGCGTGGCCGGGTTGTCGACCGGCACGCGCGCGTTCTCGGCCAGCGACACGATCGTGAAGGCCACACCCGCCAGCGCCAGGCTCGGGTAGATCGCCAGCTCGCGGTGCGCCAGCGTCTCGACGATGGTGGCCAGCGACGTCGATGTCGAGATCAGCGACGCGCAGAACAGCACCATCAGCAGCGCCGGCTCGGCCAGGAAGCCGATCAGCATCTCGCGGCGCGCACCGAGCGTGCCGAACGACGTGCCGATGTCCATCGCCGCCAGCGAGATGAACACCCGCGCCAGCGCGAACAGCCCCACCAGCGCGATGGCGTCGGCGGCCAGCGACAGCGGCAGGTCGGTCGACAGCGTCGGAATGATCGAGCAGGCCAGCGCCATGCAGCCGAACACGATGTACGGCGCGGCCCGGAACAGCGCCGAGGCGTGTTCGGCGACCACCGACTCCTTGTTGAACAGCTTGTGCAGCAGGTAGTACGGTTGCAGCAGCGGCGGCGCCGAGCGGTTTTGCAGCCAGGCGCGGCACTGGTTGACCCAGCCGGTGAGCAGCGGCGCCAGCGCGAGCGCGAGCGCCACCTCGAGCAGCTGCGACAGCGCGCCGGTCCAGCTCATGCGTCGGCCCCGTCGAGGCGGCTCATCGGCGCACCACCAGCAGGATCGCGATCAGCGTGACGAAGCTGAACAGCAGGTAGACCGCGATGCGGCCCTGCTGCAGCAACCCCACCAGCCGCGCGACGCGGGCCACCGCATCGGCGACCGGCTGGTACAGCGCGTGCCAGAAGTGGTCTTCCACCGTCACGCGGTAGCGCGGCGCGTGGTCGAACGGCGTCGGCAGCTCGCGCTGCATGCGGAAGAACGGCTCGAAGATCTGGCGGATCGGCTGGCCGAAGCCCTCGGCCGTGTCCTGCATGCGTGCGGTCTGCCATGGGAAGCCGCAGTCCCACGGCGGCGCGCGGCGGATGCGGCCGTGGTAGAGCCGGCGCACCAGCGCGTAGGCCAGCGCGAAGCACGCGGCCACGCCGAGCAGGAAGAACACCGGCCCGTAGCTCGCGCGCTCGACCGCCGTGGGCGCGAGCAGCCAGCCGTGTTGCGCCACGGTCGGCCCGAGGCCCTCGCCGACCAGCTTGCGGGTGATCGGGTCGATCAACTGGATGAACTGGGTCGGCAGCAGGCCGAGCAGCACGCTGCCGGCCAGCAGCCAGGCCATGCCGGCGCGCTGCCACGCGTTGGCGTCGTGCGCCTGCATCAGCCGCGGCTCGCGCGGCTGACCGAGGAAGATGACGCCGAAGAACTTGACCATCGTGTAGCCGGCCAGCGCCGCCACCAGCGCGATCAGCGCCGCGGCCACCGGGATCAGCATGTTGAGGAACGGATCCGGCAGCCCCGGCGTGAACAGGAAGCTCTGCAGCAGCAGCCACTCTGAGACGAAGCCGCTGGTCGGCGGCAACCCCGCACTGGCCAGCGTGCCGACCAGCGTGACCCATGCGACCCACGGCATCGCGCGCATCAGCCCGCCCAAGCGGCCGAGGCTGCGCTCGCCGGTGGCGTGCAGCACGCTGCCGGTGCCGAGGAACAGCAGGCTCTTGAACAGCGCGTGGCTGGCCACGTGGACCAGGCTCGCGGTCAGCGCCAGCGCGGCGACCGCCTTCATCTCGTAGGCCGCGAACACCACCGTCAGGCCGATGCCGGCGGCGAGCAGGCCGATGTTCTCGATCGACGAATAGGCGAGCAGCCGCTTCATGTCGCTCTGCACCGCGGCGAACACCACGCCGAACAGCGCGCTGGCCAGCCCGAGCGCGAGCAGCACCACGCCCCACCACCACAGCTGCGTGTGCAGCAGGTCGAACGT
>DATIFD010000068.1:0-4462 GCA_035455385.1 Burkholderiaceae bacterium | reverse complement strand
GATGGTGGCCGGCTGGTTCGGCTTGCACTGGATGCTCGCGCCGGTGTGGCAACTGGCGCTGGCCACGCCGGTGCAGCTGTGGCTCGGTGCGCGCTTCTACCGCGCCGGCTGGCACGCGTTGCGCGCCGGCAGCGGCAACATGGATCTGCTGGTGGCGATCGGCACCAGCGCGGCGTTCGTGCTCAGCCTGGCGCTGATGTTCGGCGGTGCGTCCGGGCATGCGCCGCACCTGTACTTCGAGTCGGCCGCGGTGGTGATCACGCTGGTGCTGTTCGGCAAGTGGCTCGAGGCGCGCGCCAAGCGGCAGACCACCGATGCGATCCGCGCGCTGAACGCGCTGCGACCCGACACCGCCAGGGTCGAGCGCGACGGCGCGGAGGTCGAGCTGCCGCTGGCGCAGCTGCGCATCGGCGATGTCGTGATCGTGCGGCCGGGCGAGCGCATCGCCGTCGACGGCGAGGTGATCGACGGCGCCAGCCACGTCGACGAGTCGCTGCTCACCGGCGAGAGCCTGCCGGTGGCGCGCCAGCGCGGCGACCGCGTGATCGGCGGCGCCGTCAACGCCGAGGGCGTGCTGCGCGTGCGCGCCGACGCGCTCGGCCCGGAGTCGACGCTGGCGCGCATCGCGCGGCTGGTCGAGACGGCACAGGCGCACAAGGCACCGATCCAGCGGCTGGTGGACCGCGTCAGCGCGGTGTTCGTGCCGGTGGTCGTGCTGGCGGCGCTGGTCACGCTGCTGGGTTGGGGCTTGCTCGCCGGTCAGTGGACAGCCGGCCTGCTGAATGCAGTGGCGGTGCTGGTGATCGCCTGCCCTTGCGCGCTCGGGCTGGCCACGCCCACCGCGATCATGGTGGGCACCGGCATCGCGGCGCGCCACGGCATCCTGATCAAGGATGCACAGGCGCTGGAGCTGGCGCAAGCGGTCCGCACCGTGGCGTTCGACAAGACCGGCACGCTCACCGAAGGCAGGCCGCGCCTGCTCGCGTTGCACCCGCTGGCCGATCTCGACGAGCGCGCCGCGCTCGAGCTCGCCGCGGCATTGCAGGCGGGCAGCGAGCATCCACTGGCGCGCGCGGTGCTCGACGCGCGCCGAGACGGCGCCGCGTCACTGCCGCCCGCCACCGACGTGCACGCGATCGCAGGGCGCGGCATCGGCGGCACCGTGCTCGGCCGCACGCTGCGGCTGGGCAGCGAACGGCTGATGCGCGAACTGCAGGCCGAGATCGAGGGCACCGCCTCCGCCACGGCTGCAGCGCTGCAGCGGCAAGGGCGCACGGTGTCGTGGCTGGCCGAGCTGCGACCCGACGGCCGCGCGCGTTTGCTGGCGCTGCTGGCCTTCGGCGACACGCTCAAGCCCGGTGCAACCGCCGCGATGGCCGCGCTCAAGCGCATGGGCGTGCACACGCTGCTGATCAGCGGCGACAACGCCGGCGCGGCCCGGGCCGTGGGCGGGGCGCTCGGCATCGACGACGTGCGCGCCGAGGTGCTGCCGGGCGACAAGGCGCAGGTCGTCGCGTCGCTGCGCACGACGGCGGGCGACGGCAAGGTGGCGATGGTCGGCGACGGCATCAACGACGCGCCGGCGCTGGCGGCGGCCGACGTGGGCATCGCGATGGCCGGCCGCGACGCCGCGGGCCAGGTGCTCGGCACCGACGCGGCGATGCAGGCCGCCGGCGTCACGCTGCTGCGCGGCGACCCGATGCTGGTGCCGCAGACCATCGACCTGTCGCGCCGCACCACCGCGAAGATCCGCCAGAACCTGTTCTGGGCCTTCGCCTACAACGTGATCGGCATTCCGCTGGCGGCGATGGGCATGCTCAACCCGGTGATCGCCGGCGCCGCGATGGCGATGTCCAGCGCCAGCGTGGTCGGCAACGCGCTGACGCTGCGGCGCTGGCGCCCCGCACAGGAGGAACCCACCACATGAACATCGGCCAAGCCGCGGCGGCCAGCGCCGTCTCGTCCAAGATGATCCGCCACTACGAGGCCCTGGGGCTGCTGCCGAAGGTGCCGCGCACCGAGGCCGGCTATCGCCAGTACGACGAGGCATCGGTGCACACGCTGCGCTTCATCCGCCGCGCGCGCGACCTCGGCTTCTCGATCAAGGAGATCACCGAGCTGCTCGGTCTGTGGCGCAACCGCCGCCGCGCCAGCGCCGACGTCAAGCGCATCGCGCTGGCACACGCGGACGACCTGCAGCGCCGCATCGACGAGATGCAGTCGATGCAGCGCACGCTGCAGCATCTGGCGCACTGCTGCCATGGCGACGCGCGTCCGGACTGCCCGATCCTCGACGACCTAGCCGGCAGCCACGCGGCCACGCGCACGCATTGAGCTCCGCCCTATCATTCGCCGGCAGATCGAAGGGGTAAGCGCCATGAAGGGTTGGTTGTCGGTGGCGACGGGCATCGTCGGCTCCGCCGTGATCCTGACCGCATGCCAGAGCCCGCCGTTCGTCGAGCCGTTCGGCGAACGCCTCTACGTGGACAACTGCCTGAGCTGCCACAACACCGAGACGGCGTGGCGCGACAAGCGCAGGGCGTCCGACTGGGTCAATCTGAAGGCCGAGGTGCGCCGCTGGCAGGGCAACGTCGGCCTCAACTGGCGCGACTACGAAATCGATGCCGTCGCGAAATACCTGAACCGCCGCTTCTACGACTACCCGATCCCGGACGGGGAGTGACCGGGCATCGGCCGGTCGAGTGGCCTGCGCGGCCTCGCGAACCCGTCGCGAGGTCCGCACAACCGCCTCAGTGCGCTGCCGCGGTGTGGAAGCGCGGGTGCGGCACCGTCTTCACGTCGCCGGGCAGGCTGGCCAGGTACGCAGCCACCTGCTTGAGCTCGGCGTCGGTGAACAGCGGCTTCTTCTTGCCGTCGACTTCGGGCGCGATCATGCCGCGCATCGTGGCGCTGCTGCGGCCGACGCGCGGGTTGTTGTCGGTCATGTACGCCTTCAGCGACACCAGCAGGTAGTCGGCGTACTGGCCGGCCAGCCGCGGATTGGCCGGATCGGGCGGGCTGTTGAAGTTCTTGCCGTGGCACGCCTCGCACACGGCCAGCTTGGCCTTCAGCGCTTCCGGCGGTGCCGGCGCCGTCTCGGGCACGGCCTCGGCGCCGCCCTGCTTGCCGAGCGCCTCGTAGTAGGCAGCGACGTCGGCGATGTCCTGGTCCGACAGCGACGCCGCGACCGCGCGCATCGAAGGGAACTTGCGGTCGCCGCTGCGGTAGCCGTCGAGCGCGGCGACGATGTACTTGGCGTTCTGCCCGGCGATCTTCGGCACCTTGTAGACGGTGGGGAAGCTCGACTGGTAGCCCGGCAAGCCGTGGCAGCCGATACACATCGCCACCTTCTTGGCGCCGGCACCGGCATCGCCCTTGACCTCGTCGGCCATCGACGCCATCGGCGCGGCAACGAGGGCAAGGGCGAGCAGCAGCGTGTTCTTCATGGGGAGCGTGCGTTGTTCGGAACAGTGGCGCACCGGTGCGCTGCCACGGCGGGCGATTATAGGGGCGCCCTTATACTGAGTTCGGACCCTCGACCCGCTCGCCCATGAAATTCACCGGCACCGACAGCTACGTCGCCACCCAAGACCTGATGCTCGCGGTCAACGCGGCGATCACATTGAAGCGGCCGCTGCTGGTCAAGGGCGAGCCCGGCACCGGCAAGACGATGCTCGCCGAGGAGGTGGCCACGGCACTCGACATGCCGCTGCTGCAGTGGCACATCAAGAGCACCACCAAGGCGCAGCAGGGCCTGTACGAGTACGACGCGGTGAGCCGGCTGCGCGACAGCCAGCTCGGCGACGAGAAGGTCAAGGACATCCACAACTACATCGTGCGCGGCACGCTGTGGCAGGCATTCACCGCCGACCAGCCGATCGCCCTCTTGATCGACGAGATCGACAAGGCCGACATCGAGTTTCCGAACGACCTGCTGCGCGAGCTCGACCGCATGGAGTTCTACGTCTACGAGACGCGCGAGCTGATCAAGGCCAAGCACCGGCCGGTGGTGTTCATCACGTCGAACAACGAGAAGGAGCTGCCCGACGCCTTCCTGCGCCGCTGCTTCTTCCACTACATCAAGTTCCCCGACGCCGACACGATGAAGCGCATCGTCGACGTGCACTTCCCGAGCCTGAAGAAGGAGCTGCTCGCGGCGGCGCTGAAGACGTTCTACGACGTGCGCAATCTGCCGGGACTGAAGAAGAAGCCGTCAACCTCCGAGCTGCTCGACTGGCTCAAGCTGCTGGTGGCCGAAGACATCCCGCTCGAGACGCTGCAGAGCAAGGACGAGAAGGTCTCGGTGCCGCCGCTGGTGGGCGCGCTGCTGAAGAACGAGCAGGACGTGACGCTGTTCGAGAAGCTGGTGTTCATGCAGCGGCACAACCGGTGAGATGAGCCACCGGCTCTGGTCGCACAGGCTCCACATGCCCTCGAAAGGCGTGGCAGAGCCGGGGGGGGG
>DATIFD010000067.1:0-7427 GCA_035455385.1 Burkholderiaceae bacterium | reverse complement strand
TTCGGTGTCGGCGGCGATCGCCTGGGCCTGCGTGAACACCAGCGTCTGTGCTGCCACCGGCCGGGCGCACACGGTCACCCACAGCAGCGCGGCGGCCACTGCCCACCAGGCTCTGAGGGGCAATGCGGGTCGCCGGCGTGGCATCGTCTGCACGGCGTTGGATTGTGCAGCATGAGGATCCGAGGTCATGGCGCCGGCGCGCGTCGCCGCAACGGTGCGCTTCCGTTGGCGTGAAAATGGCGCGCCCACATGCCGCCGCCGATGATCCTGCGCCACGAATTCACGCCGATCGACAACCGACGCCTCGCCCATCTGTGCGGCCCGACCGATGCGCACCTGCGCACCATCGAGTCGGCCTTCGACGTGCGCATCACGCATCGCCAGGCGGCGTTTCGCATCGAGGGCGCGAAGCCGCGCGCGCAGGCCGCGCTGGCGGTGTTGCGCGACCTCTACGAGCGGGCCGCGCGGCCGCTCGATCCACAGGCGGTCGCGATCGCGGCAGGGGCATCGAGCCAGGCTGTACCGGCCGGTGAGGAACCGGACGCGTCTCCGGTGCTGCACACGCGCCGTGCCGACCTGGCCGGCCGTACGCCGAACCAGGTGCAGTATCTGCGCCAAATCCTGTCGCACGACCTCAGCTTCGGCATCGGTCCGGCCGGTACCGGCAAGACGTTTCTTGCCGTGGCTTGTGCGGTCGATGCGCTGGAGCGCAGCACCGTGCAGCGCATCGTGCTGACGCGGCCGGCGGTCGAGGCTGGCGAGCGGCTCGGATTCCTGCCGGGCGACCTCGCGCAGAAGGTCGATCCCTACCTGCGCCCGTTGTACGACGCCTTGTACGACCTGATGGGGTTGGACCGCGTGACCAAGGCGTTCGAGCGGGGCACGCTGGAGATCGCGCCGCTGGCGTTCATGCGAGGGCGCACGTTGAATCACGCGTTCGTGATCCTCGACGAGGCGCAGAACACCACGCCCGAGCAGATGAAGATGTTTCTAACGCGGATCGGCTTCGGCGCCAAGGCGGTGGTCACCGGCGACGTCAGCCAGATCGATCTGCCGCGTGGTGCCGCCAGCGGGCTGCTCGATGCGCGCGAAGTGCTGCGCGGCGTGCCCGGCGTGGCCTTCACGCACTTCACGGCGGCCGACGTCGTGCGCCACCCGCTGGTAGCGCGCATCGTCGATGCTTACGACAAGGCGAAGATCATTCGCCAGCAGGCGTGAGACCGACGCTGCGACTTTCGCTGCAGTTCGCCGACGCGAGCCACCGTGCGCTGTTGCCGCGACAGCGTGTTCTGCGGTGGTTGCGAGCCAGCCTCGAGGGCCCGGCCGAGCTGTCGGTGCGCATCGTGGGTGCCGACGAGGGCCGCGGCCTCAATCGCCAGTACCGCCGCAAGGATTACGCGACCAACGTGCTGACCTTTGCCTACCAACGACAACCGATCGTCGTGGCCGATCTGGTGCTGGCCGCACCGGTGGTCGAACGCGAGGCGCGCGAGCAAGGCATCGACCTCGTGGCGCACTATGCACACCTGCTGGTGCACGGTGCTCTGCACGCGCAGGGCATGGACCACGGGCGTGCGCGCGAGGCCAGGCGCATGCAGGCGCGCGAGGTCGAGGTGTTGCGCGCGCTCGGATTCGACGACCCGTATGGGAATCAGGCGTCCGCGCAAGCTCGGTAGCGGGGCCGCGGGTGCGCCATGCGACCGGCGCAGTGGCTTCAGCGCTGCCGCAGCGCGCGCGCAGCGTCAAGGGCAAAGTAGGTCAGCACCCCATCGGCGCCGGCGCGCTTGAACGCGAGCAGCGACTCCATCATCACCGCGTCGTGATCGAGCCAGCCGTTGGTGGCCGCGGCCTTGAGCATCGAGTACTCGCCGCTCACCTGGTAGACGAAGGTCGGCATGCGGAACTCGCGCTTCACCCGCGACACGATATCCAGGTACGGCATGCCGGGCTTCACCATCACCATGTCGGCGCCCTCGGCGATGTCCAGCGCCACCTCGCGCAGCGCCTCGTCGCTGTTGCCGGGGTCCATCTGGTACACCTTCTTGTCAGCCTTGCCAAGGCTGGCCGCCGAACCCACAGCGTCGCGGAACGGTCCGTAGAAGGCGCTCGCGTACTTGGCGCTGTAGGCCATGATGCGCGTGTGGATGCGATGCTGGGCTTCGAGCGCGCGGCGGATCGCGCCGATGCGGCCATCCATCATGTCGCTCGGGGCGACGATGTCGACACCGGCTTCGGCCTGCACCAGCGCCTGTCGCACCAGGACCTCGACGGTCTCGTCGTTCAGGATGTAGCCGGTGGGATCGAGCAGACCGTCCTGCCCATGACTGGTGAACGGATCGAGCGCAACGTCGGTCAGCAAGCCCAGCTCGGGGAAGCGGGATTTCAGTGCGCGCACCACGCGAGGCACCAGCCCCTCGTGGTTGGTGGCTTCTCGGCCGTCCGGGGTCTTCAGTGCGGGGTCGATCACCGGAAATAGCGCCATCACCGGCACGCCGAGGTTCAGGCAGCTTTCAGCTTTCTCGAACAACAGGTCCACCGACAGCCGTTGCACCCCGGGCATGCTCGTCACGTCCTGGCTGCGCCTGTCGCCGTCGAGCACGAACACTGGGTAAATCAGGTCCGAGGCGTCGAGCCGGTGCTCGCGCACCAGCGCACGCGTGAATGCGTCCCTGCGCAAACGACGCGGCCGGCTGGCTGGGAAGGGGGGAAGCGGGGGCAAGGCGTGCCTTTCTTGGGGGTCGGGAAAACTGTGCCATCGGCACAGCTCCATCCGGTGTTACGCGGAGTCACACCGCAAATTCCCTCTGCTAGGATCGCCGACGAATGATAGCTGCAAGGCTGTCGTTCCCTGCTTTTCCTCCCTGAGCAGGTGCCTTACCGTGATGACAGCGATAAGGCTTGCGACCCCGGTCCGCAAGATCGGGGTTTTTTTTGCAGTGCCTGCGGCCTCGTCCGAGCAGCGTGGAGCCCCAGCCGATAATCGAACACCATGGGTGCCGCCTACCTGTGGGTCAAGGCCTTCCACATCATCTTCGTGGCGAGTTGGTTCGCCGGCCTGTTCTACCTGCCGCGGCTGTTCGTGAATCTGGCGGGCGTGGCGGCGGACAGTCACGGCGAACGCGAGCGTCTGTTGTTGATGGCCCGGCGGCTGTATAGGTTCTCCAACCTCCTGATGACGCTGGCGCTGCTGTTCGGTCTTTGGCTATGGCTTGGCTTTGCCGTATGGCGCGGCTTCGAGCATGTTTGGCTCGATCTCAAGCTGCTGCTGGTGATCGCGGCGGTTGGCTACCAACATGCATGCGGCGTGCTGCTCAAGCGGTTCGAGCGCTTGCGCAACCAGCGCAGCGAGCGTTGGTACCGCGTCTTCAACGAGATGGCCATCCTGATGTTCGCGGCCACCGTGGTGCTGGTGGTGGTCAAGCCGCTGTGAGCCGGTGAGCGCGTTCAGCACCCCCCGACGCAGTGCGCTGGTTCTGCTGCTGGTGGCGTGGGCAGCGCTGATCGTCTATGCGAGCTGGTTTCCATTCGCCTGGCACTGGGCCCCGGGCAACGACGCTTGGACGCTGCTTCACCTGCCCTGGCCGCGCGGCCAAAGCAGCTTCGACGTGTTATCGAACCTGCTCGGGTATGTGCCGCTGGGCATGCTGGTGGTGTTGGCGCCTGCCCATCGCAGCGAGCCGGGTGTGGCCTCGGTGCGCAACGCCACCGCGCTGGCCGCGCTGTTGTCATTCGTGATGGAGGTCGGGCAGAACCTGTTGCCGCAGCGGGTGCCCTCGCTGCTCGATTGGCTGCTCAACACGTTGGGGGCCACGATCGGCGCGCTGCTGGGCTTGGCCCTGGCCCGCACACAGGCGCTCGGCTGGGTGCGGCGCGTCGGCGATTCGTGGTTCGCCCAGCGCAGCCGCAGCGGCCTGACGTTGCTGTTGTTGTGGCCGGCGGCGTTGTTGTTCCCGACCCCGGTGGCACTCGGATTGGGGCAGGTGTGGGAACGCGTGCGAGACGCCTTGAGCGAGGCGCTCGGGTCCGCTGCCGAACCGCTGGCGCGCTGGCTGGAGGCGGGGCCGCTACCGACAACGCGACTGTCGCCGGCGGCGGAGTCCCTGGCGGTGGCCCTAGGTCTGCTCGGGCCTTGTCTGATGACCTACAGCATGGCCCGGCCGGGGTTGCGCCGCGCCTGGATGGCGCTGGGCGCGGCGGCTCTCGGCTTCGGCGTCACCACGTTATCGACCGCGTTGAACTTCGGGCCGCAGCACGCGCTGGCATGGTGTACGGCGGGCAGCCTTGGAGGCCTGGGTCTGGGCCTGGTCCTTGCCTTGTTGTTGTTGGCCTGCGGCCGCCGAACTGCCGCTGCGACAGGGCTGGTCGTGGTTACCGCGGGAGTCGGCTTGGTGGCGCAGGCACCGGCGGACCCTTATTTCGCGGCCAGCCTGCATGGCTGGGAACAGGGACGATTCATCCGCTTTCACGGCCTGGCGCAGTGGATCGGCTGGTGCTGGCCCTATGCGGCGATGTTGTGGCTGCTGCGCCAGAGCGCAGGGCGCGAATGAAACTTCGGCACCCAAAGCGCCTCCCTACAATGCGCGCGCCGGCGGGTGATCGCGACGCCGCCCGTTCATGAGCTATTACAAGCACCACATCTTCTTCTGCCTCAACGAGCGCACCAACGGCGAAGCATGCTGCGCCCAGCATCAGCCTCAGCTTGCGCTCGACCGTTGCAAGGCGCGGGTCAAGTCGCTCGGCTTGGCGGGCCCTGGGGGCGTGCGCGTCAACAAGGCCGGCTGCATGGATCGCTGTGCCGGCGGGCCGGTTGCGGTGGTCTATCCCGAGGCCGTCTGGTACACCTACGTCGACCTGCACGACATCGACGAGATCGTCGACTCGCACCTGAAGAAGGGGCAGGTGGTCGAGCGTCTGCTGCTGCCACCCACGGTCGGACGTTGATGGCCGCGAAAAGCCTGCACGCGGACGTCGCCGGTCCGGCTGGCCGCATCGAAGTGGCGATCGATGCGCCCGAGGGCGCCGTGCTCGGCGTCGCCGTGTTGTGTCACCCGCATCCGCTGCATGGCGGCACGATGGACAACAAGGTGGTTCAGACCCTGGCGCGCGCGTTCGTGCAGCTCGGCTGGCGCGCGGTGCGGTTCAACTTTCGCGGCGTCGGTACTTCGCAGGGACATTGGGACCAGGGCGCCGGCGAGGTCGACGACGCCTTGGCCGTGGTGTCTGCGCAGCGCGACCCGGCTCTGCCGCTCGCGCTGGGCGGCTTCTCGTTCGGCGGCTATGTCGCGGCGCAAGCCGCCGCGCGCCTCGCGGCGGCTCGGACACCGGTGCGGCGGGTGGTGCTGGTAGGGCCTGCAACCTCGACCTTTCCGGTGCCCCCGGTGCCGGCTGATTCGTTGGTGATTCACGGCGAGGCCGACGACGTGGTGCCGCTTCGCGCCACCCTCGATTGGGCGCGCCCGCAAGGCTTGCCGGTGGTGGTGCTGCCCGGCGTCGGTCACTATTTTCATGGCCAGCTGACGCGCATGCGTGATCTGGTGTTGCGCGGCATGAGCCGCTGAGCGCGCGGGCTGCAGCTTCGCGCATTGAAAGGCAGTCGGATGTTCAAGCGTATTCGTCGGTTTGCCTGTCTGCTGGCGCTCTCGGCGACCGGCGTGGCTCAGGCTCAGCCGCTACAACCACCGGAGGTGGCGGCGCGCAACTATCTGCTGGTCGACCTCAACGCCGACCAGGTGCTCGCGGAACGCGAGGCCGACGCGCGGATCGAGCCGGCATCGCTGACCAAGCTGATGACCGCATACCTCGTGTTCGACGCCATCAAGGACAAGAAGCTCTCGCTGGAGCAGACGCTGCCAGTGTCGACGCGTGCCTGGGCCGAGCGCAAAGGGGGCGGTTCCCTGATGTTCATCGACCCGAGGATGACGCTCAAGGTCGACGAGCTGCTGAAAGGCATGATCTCCGTGTCCGGCAACGACGCCGCCGTCGCGCTGGCCGAAGGCGTTGCCGGCAGCGTCGATGCGTTCGTCGCGATGATGAACCGCCAAGCCCAGGCGTGGGGCCTGAAGAACACCCAGTTCAAGAACGTCACCGGTCTCGACGAGGCAGGCCACTACAGCAGCGCGCGCGACATCGCGACGATGGCTACGCGGATCATCCGCGAGCATCCCAACTTCTACGCGAGCTACTACTCGATCCGCCAGTACACGTTCAACCACATCAAGCAGGACAACCGCAACCTGCTGCTCGGGCGCGATCCCACGGTCGACGGCATGAAGACCGGTTACACCGACTCGGCCGGCTACTGCCTTGTCGCCAGTGCGCAGCGCGAATTCCCGAACGGCAAGCGCCGCTTGCTTTCGGTGGTACTGGGCACCGCGTCGCGCGAGGCGCGCGCCAGCGAGAGCCAGAAGCTCCTCAACTGGGGCTACACCGCGTGGGACGCCGTGCGCCTGTTCGAGGATGGCAAGCCGGCGTTGAAGGTTCCGGTTTGGAAGGGCGCGTCGAGCGAGGCCGCACTGGGGGCGCCCGGCGCATTGTTCGTCGCAGTGCCGCACGGCGAGGGTGACAAGCTGAAGACCGTGGTGGAGCGTACCGACCCGCTGGTGGCGCCGCTCACCCAGGGCCAGCGGGTGGGGACCCTGAAGGTCACGACCGCGGCCGGCGCGGCGGTGACCAGCGTGCCTCTGGTGGTGCAGCAGGCCGTGCCCGAGGCCGGCCTGCTCGGTCGTGCCTGGGACTCGCTGCGGCTGTGGATCAAGTAGTGATGCCGCGCATCCGCTAAGCTTCGGCCCCTTCGTGGGTTGTCGTTCTCGACGAGGCGAACATGACGTCCCTGCCTGACACGCCGTGCCTGCTGAACGGTCAGTTGCTGCCGCTGAACCAGGCCAAGGTTTCCGTGCTCGACCGCGGCTTCATCTTTGGCGACGGCGTCTACGAGGTGATCCCGGTCTACGGGAGACGGCTGTTCCGTTTCGACGAACACATGGGCCGCCTGGCGCGCAGTCTGGATAAGCTGCGCATCGCCAACCCGCACAGCCCCGACGAATGGCTTCGCTACGCGCGTTCCCTCGTCGCCGCGCTGCCCCAGGAAGACCAGCTCGTCTACCTTCAGGTGACGAGGGGCGTGGCGATGCGCGACCACGTGATGCCCGAAGGGCTGACGCCCACGGTATTCATGATGACCAACCCGATGAAACCTGCCACCCCGGAACAGCGACACCAGGGCGTGGCCTGCGTCACCGCGCGCGACTTCCGCTGGGAGCGCGGCGACATCAAGAGCATCTCGTTGCTCGGCAACGTGCTGGCCCGTCAGATCTCGGCCGATCGCGGCGCGGTCGAGACCATCTTGTTCCGGGACGGCTGGCTGACCGAGGGATCGGGCAGCAACGTTTGGGTGGTTCACGAAGGCGCGGTGCTCGGCCCGCCGCGCA
>DATIFD010000066.1:0-3324 GCA_035455385.1 Burkholderiaceae bacterium | reverse complement strand
ATGGTGGTCGAGTCGGCGATGCGCGGGCAGCGGGTTGGCGAGCGCTTGTTGAGCTCACTGGAGTCGTCGCTGCGGCAGCAGGGCATCGACCGGGCGTTGCTCGAAACCGGCGCGCTGCAGACCGCCGCCGTGCGCCTTTACGAACGCTGCGGCTACCGGCGGCGGCCGGCCTTCGGCGGCTATCCGGACAACGGCCTGTCGCTGTTCTTCGAGAAGGCGCTCGTTGCATGAAACTCGAGGACGACGATTTCGTCCTGTTCGGCCTGCCGCGCAGGTTTGCCCTCGACGAATCGGCGCTCGGCGCGCGCTGGCGCGAGCTGCAGTCGCGCGTGCATCCGGATCGGTTTGCCGCGGAGGGTGCGACCGCGCAGCGGCTCGCGATGCAATGGGCGGTGCGCATCAACGAAGCGCACCGCCGGCTGAAGGAGCCGCTGGCCCGCGCCGCCTACCTGTGCGAGCTGGCCGGGCATCCGTTGCAGGGCCCCGATGCCAAGGCGGTCGCACCCGACGTGCTGGCGCGGCAGATGCAGTGGCACGAAGCCCTGGCCGAGGCGTCGTCGGCCGACGCGATCAGAGCGCTGGATACCGAGGTGCGCGACCGGCTCGAGGCGGTGCGGGCAGCGGTCGCGTCCGAGCTGGATGAGCGACAGGATCCGCGCGCTGCGGTGGGCGGGTTGCGCGAGTGGATGTTTCTGGCGAGACTGCGCTCCGAGATCGAACGCCGCCTCGAAGCGCTGGAAGTCTGACGATGGCGCTGCTGCAACTGTCGGAACCCGGCCAAAGCCCGGATCCGCACACGCGAAGGATCGCGGTGGGGATCGATCTGGGCACCACGCACTCGCTGGTCGCTGCCGTACGACACGGGCAGGCGACTTGCCTGCCCGATGCACGAGGGCAGGTGCTGCTGCCGTCGATCGTGCGCTATCGCGCCGATGGCGGCTGCGATGTCGGTGCGGCGGCGCAGGCGATGCAGGGCGTCGATCCGGAGCACACGATTGCGTCCGTCAAGCGATTGATGGGCCGCAAGCTCGTCGACTTGCCGGATGCCGCCCGGCTGCCGTACCAGCTGGTCGATGGTGCGGGCATGGTGGGTGTGCGCACGCCGCAGGGGCTGAAGTCACCCGTCGAAGTCTCGGCACAGATCCTGGCCACGTTGCGCCAGCGCGCCGAGGACTCGTTCGACAGCGAACTGTTCGGTGCCGTCATCACCGTGCCGGCGTATTTCGACGACGCACAGCGGCAAGCCACCAAGGATGCCGCCGAGTTGGCCGGCCTGAAGGTGATGCGCCTGATCAACGAGCCCACCGCGGCCGCGCTGGCGTATGGCCTCGACAATGGCAGTGAAGGGCTCTATCTGATCTACGACCTCGGCGGTGGCACGTTCGATGTCTCGCTGCTTCGCCTGTCGCGCGGTGTGTTCGAGGTGATTGCCACGGGTGGCGACTCCGCGCTCGGCGGCGACGATTTCGACCGTGCCTTGGCGGCATGGGCGCTGTCACAGGCGCGTCTGACAGCCGACACGCCGCGTGACAAACAGGCCGTGTTGAGCGCCGCACGCGTCGCCAAGGAGGCCCTCAGTGATTCGCAGCGGACGAACCTCGGTGCCGCGCTAGCCGGCGGCGCGCTCGACGTCGTGGTCGAGCGTGAGGCGTTCGAGCAGGCGACGCGGCCATTGGTCGAGCGCACGATCGCCGTGTTGCGCAAGGTGATGCGTGACGCGCGGGTCGACGTGGCTGACGTGCAGGGTGTCGTGCTCGTCGGTGGAGCGACTCGCATGCCGGCGGTGAGGCGTGCGGTGCATGCGTACGCCGGACGTGCGCCACTGACCAACCTCGACCCCGACCAGGTGGTCGCGCTCGGCGCGGCGATCCAGGCGCACGCGCTGGCCGGGCATTCGCGCGACGGCGACCTGCTGCTGCTCGACGTGATTCCGCTGTCGCTGGGGATCGAGACGATGGGCGGGCTGGTCGAGCGCATCATCGAGCGCAACACCACCATTCCGGTGGCCAAGGCACAGGAGTTCACGACCTTCAAGGATGGCCAGACCGCGATGGCGATCCACGTGGTGCAGGGCGAGCGCGAGTTGGTGGGCGATTGCCGCTCGCTGGCGCGCTTCGAGTTGCGCGGCATTCCACCGATGGCCGCCGGGGCCGCACGCATCCGCGTCACCTTCCAAGTCGATGCCGACGGGTTGCTTTCGGTCTCGGCGCGCGAGATGACGGCCGGGGTTGAGGCCTCGGTGCTGGTGAAACCGAGTTATGGGCTGTCGGATGACGACGTGGCGCGCATGCTGCGCGAGGGGTTTGGTAGTGCCGAAGCCGACATGCACCAGCGCTCGCTGCGCGAAGCGCGCGTCGACGCCGAGCGTCTCGCGCTGGCGACGCGCTCGGCACTGGCAGCCGATGGCGACCTGCTGAGCGAAGGCGAGCGCGCGAGCATCGAGCAGCGCATCGGCGAGTTGGAGACAGCGCGCGCCGGCGATGACGCTGCAGCGATCCGTACCGCGCTCGATGCACTGGCTGACAGCACAGAGGGCTTCGCGGCCCTGCGCATGAACCGCAGCATTCGCTCGGTGCTGACGGGCCGGCGCGTCGAGGAGGTCTGACGGCCGTGCCGGTCATCCGCATCCTGCCGCACCCGGAGTACTGCCCGCAGGGCGACAGCATCGAGGCGAGCCCCGGCACGTCGCTGTGCGAGGCGATGCTCGAGAACGGCATCGCGATCGAGCACGCGTGCGAGATGAGTTGCGCCTGCACCACCTGCCACGTGATCGTTCGCGACGGCTTCGAATCTCTCGGCGAGATGGACGAGGCGGAGGAAGACCTGCTCGACCGCGCCTGGGGCCTGGCGCCGACTTCGCGGCTGTCGTGTCAGGCGATCCTGTCCGATCGCGACGTCACGATCGAGATCCCGAAGTACTCGATCAACCACGCCAAGGAAAAGCATTGACCCGTGGTGATGAAGCTGGCGCGGCCGCAAACAAAAAAAAGGCCCGTCACGACGGGCCTTTTTTTTGGGAGGTGTCGACGCGCCGCCGACTTCAGTGCGCTGCGTTCTCGCCGTGAAGGGCACGACGCAACCAACCGCCCAGCGGACCGAGCAGCCCGTTCGGATCGGCGTGATCGCGCTCGCGCAACAGGCCACGCTCGGACAGCATTTGCAGGAACACCCGCACTTCCAGCTTGGTGGCGCCGCTGCTCTCGCACAGTTGCTGGGCCGTCACGAAACGGTGCGACATGTCGCTCAGCATGCGGCGATAGGCAATTCGTTGGTACGAAGCCGGCAGTTCCGGCCAGGCCGTCAGCTTGAACTCTTTCATCTTCC
>DATIFD010000065.1:0-6187 GCA_035455385.1 Burkholderiaceae bacterium | reverse complement strand
CTTGGCCAGTTCCACCGCCTCGTTGATCGCCACCTTGTACGGCACGTCGAGGCAGTGAGCGAGCTCGTAGGCACCGATCAGCAGCACGCCGTGTTCGACCGGCGACATCTCGCCCGGCCTGCGATCGGCGTGCTTGGCCAGAACGCCGTCGAGCACGGCTGCCTCTCGCACGCAGCCGTGCAGCAGTGCATCGAAGTGCTGGCTGTCGCTGCGTTCGAAGCCCTCCTGCTCGCGCATGTGGGTGTCGATCGCGGCCAGGTCGGCGCGGCCGACGAGCCATTCGTACAGACCCTGCAGTGCCAGTTCGCGGGCGCGGCGGCGCGCCGACTTGCCGCCCGCGCCGCGCGACTTCGCGGTTGCGCTCATCGCGCCTTCTCGCGGCCGCGGTCGGTCGTCACAACTCACCCATCAGATTGGCCATCTCGACGGCCACGCGCGCGGCGTCGCGACCCTTGTCTTCCGCGCGTTCCCACGCCTGCGCCTCGGTGTCGACCGTGAGAATCGCATTGGCCACCGGAATCTGATGGTCGAGCGCAACCCGGGTGACGCCAGCACCGCTTTCGTTGGCAACCAGTTCGAAGTGATAGGTCTCGCCGCGTATCACGCAGCCGATGGCCACCAGCGCATCGAAATCGTCGCTGTCGGCCATGGCCTTGAGCGCGACGGCGATCTCGAGTGCGCCCGGCACGGTGACGTGCGTGATGTGGCGCTCGGCCACGCCGAGCGCGGCCAATTCGTGGCGGCAGGCCTCGGCAATCTTTTCGGTGAGCGCCGTGTTGAAACGCGCCCGCACGATGCCGATCACCAGCCCATTGCCGTCGAGGTTGGCGGCCTGCCCCTTGTCAGCGGCTTGCATGAATGCCCTTCTCATCGCTGTGGGTCACGAAGCCGGTCACTTCGAGACCCTGGCCGACCATGCTGGGCATCCGGCGCGGACTGCCTAGCACGCGCAGGCGGACGACGCCGAGGTCGCGCAGGATCTGTGCGCCGATGCCGTGAGTGCGTAGATCCATTGCCGAAGGCGCCACACGAGACGTATCCGAGGCTTCTGGCCGGCACTGGGCGAGCAGCGCGGCGATGTCGCTGGTGCAATTGAGCAGCACTGCCACGCCGCGGGGGCTGCGCTGCAACGCCTGCAGAGCGCGCGCCAGCGGCCACGAATGGGCGCCGGCGGACACGTCGAGCAGGTCCATCGCGGTGAAGGGCTCGTGCACGCGGACCAGCACCTCGTCATTGCGTTGCCATGTGCCATGGCTGAGCGCCAGATGCAGGCCGCCGCCGTGATCGCGATAGGTCACGCAGCGAAAGACGCCGTATGGCGTGCTCAGCTCGCGCTCGCCGCAGCGTTCGATCAGGCTCTCGTTGTGGCTGCGAAACGCGATCAGGTCGGCAATGGTGCCGATCTTGAGGCCGTGCTCTTGGGCGAACAACTCGAGATCGGGCAGGCGCGCCATGCTGCCGTCGTCGTTCATGATTTCGCAGATCACCGCAGCCGGTGTCAGCCCGGCCATGCCGGCGAGGTCGCAGCCAGCCTCCGTGTGCCCGGCCCGCATCAGCACGCCGCCATCCTGCGCCTGCAGCGGGAACACGTGGCCCGGCTGTACGAGATCGCTCGGGTGGGCGTTGCGGGCCACCGCGGTGCGGATCGTGTGCGCACGGTCCGCCGCCGAAATGCCGGTGGTGACACCGCGGGCGGCTTCGATCGATACGGTGAAGGCGGTGCCGTGTGCGGTACCGTTGCGCGCTGTCATCGGCGGCAATTGCAGCCGCTCGCAGCGCTCCCGGGTCAGCGTGAGGCAGATCAGGCCACGGCCATGTTTGGCCATGAAATTGATGCCGTCTGCGCTGACATGATCGGCCGCCAGGATCAGATCGCCCTCGTTCTCGCGATCCTCGTCGTCGATCAGGATGACCATGCGCCCGGCGGCGAGATCGGCCACCAGGTCGGGTATCGGCGCCATCGGCATCCGGCGATTGTAGGTGGCCGGTCCCCTTCACTCCGTTGGCGCCTGCGGCAGCGGCGCCGCTGCCTCAGCGGCCCTTGCGGATCCAGGACAGCCAGCCGCTCGGCTGGGTGGAGGGCTCCTTACGCGCCGCGGGGTGCATGCGCAGCACCATCAAACCAGACAGCAGGTACAGGCTGTTCAGCAGCCGGACCGCGCGATCGATATTCATGCCGGGCCAGCCCGAGACTGCCCGCAGCGACGCGGTCTCGCGGCGCAGCCGCTGGAAAGCCGGGCCGACCGCCCCGGCCAGTGGCAACGAACCGAGGTGAAAGTCGGGCGATACGCGGTAGGCGGCATTGCCGCCGATTTCGTTGATCAGCGTGCCACGCGGTCCGTGCAGACCCAGCTCCCAAAGCAGCGGATAGAGCGGATGATAGTGTCGCTCTTCGGCCACGCGTTCGGTCATGAAGTGGCCCGGCGCACGCACACCCGGGGGCTCGACGCTGTGCACGCTCAATTCCCGGACGCCTTGCGACAGTTCGGTAGTCAGATCGCGCGGCGAATGGTAGAGACGTTCGCGGGGGAAGATGGTGATCGGCCACACGAGCTCGCGGTGCACCACGTAAATCAAGGCCGCCTCGCGGTGCCGCATGCACGCCGCGATCACCTCCATCAGGTCGGTGCCGGCGGCGGAGTACTCGAGCCGCGAAAGCTCGCTGACCAGGGTGGTCGGCAGGACTGTCGGGCCATTCAGCCTGGCGTAGCCGCTGCTGCCTGTCTCGAGGCGGACGCGCTCGAATTCACTGATCCGCCAGAGTGTGGAATCGTCGAAGTCCTGCATGCGATATTTGCTCTTGCGAGCTCATCCTCCACCGCTGCTGCGAGCGATGGTACGCGAGTCGGCCCCCGGGTGGGTGTATCCGAATGCGTTACACACCGTCCGGATGTAGGGGGATGCCGCCGGCGGCTGCCGCGAGTTGGCGCTCGATATAGCGGGCGATCAGATCGACCTCCACGTTTACCGCCGATCCGGGGCCGAGCTCGCCCAAGGTGGTATGGGTCAGTGTGTGCGGGATGAGGTTGATCGCAACGACGCAGCCGTTGGGGTCGTCGACGACCCGGTTGACTGTGAGGCTGACGCCGTTGACCACCAGCGAACCCTTCACGGCGATCAAGCGCGCCAGTTCCTTCGGGCAGCGTAGACGCAGTTCGGTCGACTCGCCGGCGGGCTCAACCCCGGCGACCGACCCCACGCCGTCGACGTGGCCGCTGACCAGGTGCCCCCCGAGGTGGTCGCCGACTCGTAGGGCCAACTCGAGATTGACCCGCCCCGGCCGGTCGAGACCTGTCGTGCGCGCCAGGCTCTCGGCCGAGATGTCGACGTCGAAGCGGCGGCCGGATGGATCGATGCGGGTGACCGTCATGCAGGCGCCGTTGAGCGCAATGCTGTCGCCGAGCGCCGTGCCGCTGAGGTAACCCACCGGGGTTTCGATGGTCAATCGCATGCCGAACGATCGTCCGGCGCCCAGGGGTCGGGCCTCGATGATCGTTCCGATCGCCGTGACGATGCCGGTG
This sequence comes from Burkholderiaceae bacterium, assembly GCA_035455385.1. Taxonomy (GTDB): domain Bacteria; phylum Pseudomonadota; class Gammaproteobacteria; order Burkholderiales; family Burkholderiaceae_C; genus JAEUPI01. The sequence continues at coordinate 2,666 of DATIFD010000065.1, read as the reverse complement.
AACATGCCGGCAATTGTCGCCGCCTTCGCCGCTGGTCAGGGGCTCGAATCCAGCCAGTCCAGCGCCCGCCGCCGCCTCGCGACGATGCGCAGGTCATCGCCGACCGCCTGGACGGACTCGAAGTGCAGCGACCATGCATCGGAAAGCGCGCTCAACTGGGCATCGATCATCCCGCGACCCTGGCCGATCAGCCTGGGCGCCATGTAGACGATGAACTCGTCCACCAAGCCGCCCTGCAGCAGGGCACTGGTCAGGGTGGGGCCTGCCTCCACGTGGAGTTCGTTGACGCCGCGCGCTGCAAGGTCGATCAGCACCGCCGGCAAGTCGACCAGGCCGCCGGCGGCGGCCGGTCGTTCGACCACATCGGCCCCGCGCTGGCGCAGTGCAGCTGCCGAGGCGGATGCGGCGACTGCGCAATAGATCAGTGTGGCGCCCGGTGGATCGAACACACGAGCCTGAGGTGGCGTGCGCAGGCGGGAGTCGATCACCACGCGCAGTGGCTGGGTCTCGGTGGATACGAGCCGGACGTCGAGGCGAGGGTCGTCGGCCAGGATGGTGCCGGTGCCGGTGAGAATGGCCCCGGCGCGTCGTCGCCAGGCATGGCCATCGACCCGCGCCGCCTCGCCGGTGATCCACTGGCTGACGCCGCTGTCGAGCGCCGTGCGACCGTCCAATGAAGCGGCCAGCTTGCAGCGCACCCACGGCAGGCCGCGCCGCATGCGCGAGAAGAAGCCGATGTTCAGCTCGCGAGCCTGTCGTGCGAGCGGGCCCTCGGCGACCTCGACGGCGATGTCGGCGTCGCGCAGACGTTGTAGCCCGGCGCCGGCCACGCGCGGGTTGGGGTCGACGGTCGCGACCACGACGCGGCCGAGACCGGCTGCGACCAGCGCGTTGGCGCAGGGAGGGGTGCGGCCGTGGTGCGAGCAAGGCTCCAGCGACACCCATGCCGTGCCGCCTCGCGGCGATGCGCCTGCCTCCTCGGCGGCGCGCAGTGCCATCACCTCTGCGTGCGCCTCCCCTGCACGTTGCGTGGCGCCTTCGCCGATCAGGCGTCCGTCGCGATCGGCGATCACGCATCCCACGCGCGGGTTGGGGTCGGAACGCCCGATCGCGGAATACGCCAGCTCCAGCGTGCGCGTCAACTGGCGCAGGTCGTGCTCGTCGATCGGCATGTCGACGAGCAGTCTACGGCGCAGCGGCTCAGCTGGGTGTCGGCTGGTGCTGCAGCGTGTTGCTGTCTACTAGGTCGCCGTTGGCCGGGTCGGCTGAGACGTCGGTCGGGCAGTGCATCATCGAGCGAATCACCACGAAGTTCTGGTTGGTGAGATTGCCGCTAACGTCAGCGTAGTTGCGTGGGTGATCCTGATTCGCCACCGGCTGGCTGTCGCTGGATGCAGAGGTGTACCGGCACACACGGTAACCAACAGGCGCGCCTGGGTCGTCGGTGATCACCCAGTCACCGAGAACGTCGCCCAGCGGCTCGACAGTCGTGATACCCGACCAAGTACCGGACAAATTGGAGTAGACGACGCAATAGTACGCTGCAAATGGCTGGCCAGAGACAGTGCCGCCCGATAGTGTGTCGTCGATGCAGAAGGGCGCGCTCGGATGACCAGAACTGGTCAGTGACATGTTCATGCGTAGATTCATCGCCGGACCCGGTGGGTTTTCTACATCGGAAGCGGTCAGATCGCCACCTTGGCTGCGTTGCTGAAAGCGTATGAAGCCGCTCACCAGCTGGCCTGACGTGGTGTTGATGCACGACTGGATTTCATCGATGGTGATGGTCTCATTGGAGGTGTTGTAATTGAAGTTGCATACCCCGATGACCGTCCCAGTGACGTTGTTGAATACGATCACGATATTCGGGTTCACCTGGGGCGGAACGAATGCACTTGAGCTGCCGAAGTCGCGCGCCTGGACCGGAATCGTCGGATGCCTTTTGAACGGCCGCCGCACCGGCGCGACCGATGCCGTCCCGGGGCGTACCGCCAGCGTGCCCGACAGACCCGGTGCCGCGGCCGCGATGGCGCTGGCCACCACGACCTCTTGGGAGCCGCCCGCGCGATCGGTCCAGCGAACGCTGACGCGCAGTGATCGCGCCGGAGTGTCGGAGTAGGTGACGACCTGGCTTTGGACCGTGTAGGTGGTGTTGGTGACCAAGTCGGTGACTGGGGTCGGTCCGGCGTTGGCCACGCGCTCGTCGAAGCCGCCGGCGCCGTCGATGGCCGTGAACGACCGCAGGTCGTCGATGCGCTCTTGCGCCAGACGGGTTGCCTCCGACCGCTGCTTCGCGATGTCGCCATTGAATCGCAACGTCGATTGCACGCCCACGACCGCTAGCATGCCGAATGCCATCACGGCCAGCGCGACCATCGCCTCGACCAGCGAGACACCGCGCGAGAACCGAGTGTTCCTGTGCATGTTCAGCTCCCTGCGGCGAAATCGCGCCAGCTGCCGGGTATGCGCACCAGCGAGCCTTGCGTCAGGTTGATGGTGCGCAGCACGTCGGGATTGAAGACGATGGTCGGTGCGCCTTGCACCGACAGATCACCCTCGGCCACCACCGCGCCCTGGATCAACGTCGAGCCGGCGCTCGTGGTCCAGGTGGTGGTATCGCCCTGCAGGTACATCACGCCAAACAGCTGCAGGTTGGCCGACACCGT
>DATIFD010000064.1:0-4458 GCA_035455385.1 Burkholderiaceae bacterium | reverse complement strand
GGCGACACCGCCGCGGTGCAGGCCGCGGTGGCGACGCTCGCGCGCCGCCTCGTCGGGGTGTCGTCGTGATCGACTGCGGCAGCGTCGAGTATGCGCATGCGCGCGTGCACGCGCGCCACGGCCAGCGCCTCGACGCCGCGGCGTGGCGCCGCCTGGAGACGGTGCGCGACTTCACCCCGATGCTCGAGCTGGCGCGCACCGGCGCGCTGCGGCCGTGGCTGGTCGGCATCGGCGAGCACAGCGATTCGCATCACATCGAGGTCGTGCTGCGCCGCCATTGGCGCGCCGCTGTCGACGAGGTCGCGTCGTGGCTGCCCGATGCCTGGCAGCCATCGCTGCGCTGGTGCGCCTGGCTGCCGGAGCTGGCGCTGCTGCAGCATCTGGCGCGCGGTGGCGCGCCGCTGGCGTGGATGCGCGACGACGACGTCTGGCGCGACACTTGCGCGTTGCCGGCGGCCGAGCGCGAAGCCTGGCTCGCCTCGGGGCGCGCGGCCGCGCTGGCGCCGGCCTGGCGTGCGCCCGATGCGGTGGGCGCGCTGTGGCTCGCGGCGTGGCGCCGGTTGTTGCCCCGAACGGGTCATGACGTCACGGGGTCGCTGGCGGCGCTGGTGCGCGCGCTGCTGGCGCATCGCGACGCGTTCGCCGTCGCGGCGCCGACCCAGGGCGCCGCGCTGCGGGCGCAATTGCAGTCGCGGCTGGTCGGCCTGCTGCGCCACGCGGCATTGGAGCCCGCGGTCGCGTTCGTGCACCTCGCGCTGGCCGCGCTCGACCTCGAGCGGTTGCGCGCCGAGCTGCTGCGGCGCGCGCTGTTCGCGCAATGGGAGCCGGCCTGATGCTGCGCCCGCGTGCCGCCCGCTGGTTCGAGGTGCTCGCGGCGCGCGACGACGCGACGCTGGTGCTCGAGGCACTGGCGCGCACCGGCTGCGTCGAGCTCGAGTCGCGCACGGCGACCGACTCGAACATCGTGCTCGGCGACATCGCGCCGTTGGTGGCGCAGTTCGCCGAGCACGCGGCGCGCTACCACGCCTACTGGCCGGCCAGCGAGGCCTGCCAGCCATCACCTTTTCCCGAGGCGCCGCAGGCGACGATGCAGCAGGCGCTGGTCGTGATCCGCGCCTGGGCCGTACAGGCCGAGCCGCTGATCCGCGCCCAGCAGCGCCTGCGCGACGAGCGCGCCGATCTGCTGCTGTGGCAACGCGTGCTGCCGGCGCTGACAGCCGGCGGCTTGCAGCCCGCTCAGCTGGCGCAAGCCGGGCCTTGGCTGCACGCGCGGCTGTTCGCGCTGCCGCCGGGTGTGGCGCCCGATGCCGCGCTGAGCACCGACGCGGGGTCGGCGCTGGTCAGCAGCGTCGAGCTCGACGGCGGCTGGCATCTGCTGGTGGTCGGCTCGCCCGAGGCGCTGCGTGCGGTCGAGCAGGCGGTCGGCGCGCACAAAGGCCAAGCGCACGATCTGCCCGAAGGGCTGCGCACCGAGGGCGGCTGGCGCCCGGCGCTGATCGACACGCGGCTGGCCGCGGTCGACGCCGACCTGCAGCGCAGCGCCGATGCGCTACAGGCCTTGCAGGTGCAGCACGAGCTGCGGCGCGCGCTCGGCGACGCCCACCGGCTGCAGTGGGTGCTGCGCAACGTGCACACGTTGGAAGTCAGCGAGCTGCTGTGCTGGATCACCGGTTGGTCGAGCGACGCCGAGGGCGGTGCGCTGCAGCGCGCGCTCGACGCCAGCGGTGCCCGTGCGCTGCTGCACTTCGCGCCGCCGCCGCCGCGCCGCAGCGCGCCGCTGCTGCTGGCCAATCCGCGCTGGGCGCGACCGTTCGAGATCTTCAGCCGCGCGCTGGGCATGCCGGCGGCGAACGAGGCCGACCCGAGCCAGCTGCTGGCGATCGTGGTGCCGCTGATCTTCGGCTACATGTTCAGCGATGTCGGCCAGGGCCTGGTGCTCGCCGTTGGTGGGGCGCTGCTGCGCCGGCGCGGCGCGATCGCGCGGCTGCTGCTGGTCGGCGGGCTGGCCGCGGCGGCGTTCGGATTCGTGTTCGGCAGCGTGTTCGGCGTCCACACGCTGCTGCCGGCGCTGTGGGTGCATCCGCTGGATGCACCGCTGCCGGTGCTGCTGGCGCCGCTGGCCGGCGGCGCGGTGCTGCTGACGCTGGGGTTGGGCTTGCAGGCGCTGGAGGCGGGCTGGCGAGGGCAATGGCGCGAATGGCTGCTGACCGATGCCGCGCTGGTGGCCGTCTACCTCGGATTGCTGGCCGCCTTCTTCGCGCCGGCCGGCTTGCTGGTGGCTGCGCTGGGTGCGCTGTACTTCTGCGTCGGCCACGCGCTGGTGGCGCGCCGCGCCGGCGCCGCGGTCGGTGCGATCGGCGAACTGGTCGAGAAGACGCTGCAGATCCTGATCAACACGCTGTCGTTTGCCCGCGTCGGCGCCTTCGCGCTCGCGCACGCCGGTCTGTCGTCGGCGGTGGTGGCGCTGATGCAGGCGGCCGACAGCCTGTGGCTGCGCGCGCTGGTGCTCGTGCTCGGCAACGCGGTGGTGATCGTGCTCGAGGTGACGGTGGTGTCGATCCAGACCACGCGCCTCGTGCTGTTCGAGTTCTTCGCCCGCTTCATGCAGGCCCAGGGGCGCGCCTTTCGGCCGCTGCCGGCGCCGCCATCCGTCCATCAGGAGTCCTGACCATGACCAAACAATCGATGCGTGGGCCCGTGCTCTGGCTCTTGGTGGTGCTGCCGCTCGCGGCGGCTTCGACCGCGCTGCTGTTCGGTGCGGGGCCGGCCCGCGCGGCCGACGCAGCCACCAGGCCGGCGTTCGATGCCAGCTGGCTGTTCATCGGTGCTGCGCTGGCCACCGGGCTGTCGTCGCTCGGCGCCGGCTTCGCGGTGGCCAAGGTCGGCACCGCGGCGGTGGGTGCGCTGGCCGAGAAGCCCGAACTGTTCGGCCGGCTGCTGATCTTCATCGGCCTGGCCGAAGGCATCGCGATCTACGGCCTGATCGTGTCGGTGCTGATGCTCAACCGACTCGGCTGACGCGGCCATCGAGCGGACAAAAGAGGCGACGTTGCCGGCACCGATCTTCCTGGGCGACGAGCTCGCCGCGGCCGGCTACCGGCTGGCCGGTGCGCAGGTGCGCACGCCATTGCCCGGCGAGGCGGCCGCGGCGCTGGCGCAGGCCTGTTCGCAATCGCCGCTGGTGCTGGTGTCGGCCGGTCTCGCCGCGCAGGTCGGCGCCGCGGCGCTTCAGCGTGCGCTGGCGGCACCCTCGCCGCTGGTGCTGGTGGTGCCCGACATCCACGGCCGGGTGCCGCTGCCGGACCTGGCCGCACGGCTGCGCGCCCAGCTGGGATTCGAGGCATGAACGGGCGCGGCATCGACGCGCCGGCGGAAGTCGGACGCCAGATGCGCTCGCTGCTCGAGCTGATCGAGGCCGACCGCGCGCGCCGTTGCGCGCAGATCCTCGATCCTGCGCACGCCGGCGCGACGGCGCTGCGCGCCCAGGCGGCGTCCGACGCGCGCGCCAGGCTGCGCGCCGCCTTCGCCGAACAACGGCAGCGCCGGCTCGACGCATTGGCCGCGGCCCGCGCGCGAGCGGCCACGCGCATGCGTCTGCGTGCGCAGCAGCATGCGGCGGCGTTGCTGCGCGACGCCTGGCGGCAACTGCCCGATGCGCTGTGCGCGTTGTGGCGCGATGCGCGCTCGCGTGCGGCGTGGATCGATCAGGTGGTGGCGGCGGCGCGGACGCGATTGTCGGTGGATAGCTGGCGCATCGTGCACGCCGCCGGCTGGGCGGTGGCCGAACAGCAGGCGCTCGAGCGCTCGCTGGTCGGCATCCGCGTGTCGTTCGAGCCCGATGCCGCGCTCGATGCCGGGCTGCAGATCATGGCCGGCGGCAACCTCATCGACGCCACCGTCACGGGCCTGCTCGGCGACCGCAGCGAGATCGAGGCGGCGCTGCTGCGCCTGCTGGAACCCGCGCCGGAGCCACGATGAGCGTCGCACGGCCGCTCCGAAGACGCTCGCTCCTCCCTGGGGGGAAGGCCAGCAGGGCCAAGGAGGCGAGATGAGTCTCGCCATCGTCCACCGCATCGCCGGGCCGGTGCTGCATGCGCGCCGCAACGGCCCGTTCGGGCTGCGCGAGGCGGTGCGCGTCGGGCCGCAATCGTTGCTCGGCGAGGTGGTGGCGATCCACGACGACGACATCGTCGTGCAGGTCTACGAGGATACGGCCGGGCTGCGCCCGGGCACCGCGGTGCACGGCGACGGCCAGCCGCTGGCGATCCGGGTCGGCCCCGCGCTGCTCGGGCGCATCTTCGACGGCCTGCTGCGGCCGCTGGCCGGTGGCGGCGGCGCCTTCGTGCAGCCCGGGCTGCGCGCCGGCGCCGCGATGCGGCTGCGTTTCGAGCCGGACGTCGCGCTCGGTGCGCGGCTCTCGGGCGGCGGCGCGCTCGGTCGAGCGTTCGATGCCACCGG
>DATIFD010000063.1:0-10034 GCA_035455385.1 Burkholderiaceae bacterium | reverse complement strand
CGAGCTGAATCCGAAGCTGCCGCCCGAGGGGGCCGACACCGTGCAGTATCTGTCGGCCAAGTACGGCATCGGGCCGGAGCAGATCGCCCACAACCAGGTGGCGATCCGCGCCCGCGGCGCCGAGGTCGGGTTCGCCTTCGGTGCGCGCCCGCGCGTCTGGAACACCTTCGATGCACACCGGCTGCTGCACTGGGCGGGACTGCAGGGCAGGCAGCGCGAACTGAAGCACGCGCTGCTGAAGGCCTATCACGGCGAAGGCCGCAACCCGGGCGCGCGCGACGTGCTGCTCGAGCTGGCCGATGCCGTGGGGCTCGACGTCGGAGCGGCGCGCAAGGTCCTCGAGAGTGGACAGTACGCCGACGAGGTGCGCGCGGCCGAGGCGATGTGGCAGGAGGCGGGCATCCACTCGGTGCCATCGATCGTGATTAACGATCGCCATCTGATCCAGGGCGGTCAGCCACCCGAGGTGTTCGAGCGCGCGCTGCGCCAGATCGCAGCGACCGAAAGCTGATGGCCCGCAACGCCGCCGAATGAGCCCGCCGCTGCTCGCCGTCGACGACCTGCACGTCACGCTGCAGACCGCACGCGGCCCGGGCGCTGCGCTGCGCGGCGTGTCGTTCGCGATCGACCGCGGCCAGACGCTGGGCCTGATCGGCGAGTCGGGCTGCGGCAAGTCGATCACCGCGCTGGCGCTGATGGGCTTGTTGCCCGAAGGGGCGCGCGTCGGTGGCTCGATCCGGCTCGATGGGCGCGAGCTCGTCGGGCTCGACGAAGGTGGCTGGTGTGCGCTGCGCGGCCGGCGCCTCGGCATGGTGTTCCAGGAGCCGATGACCGCGCTCAACCCGCTGCACACGGTGGGGCACCAGATCGCCGAGCCGCTGCGGCTGCACCTGGGCCTGTCGGCCGCGCAGGCGCGGCAGCGCGCGCTGGAACTGCTCGAGCGCGTGCGCGTGCCGCAGGCGGCGCGCCGGCTCGACGCCTATCCGCACCAGCTGTCCGGCGGCCAACGCCAACGCGTGGTGATCGCGATCGCGCTGGCGTGCGGGCCCGATCTGCTGATCGCCGACGAGCCGACCACGGCGCTCGATGCCACGGTGCAGCGCGAGGTGCTCGAACTGATCAGCGATCTGGTGGCCGAGCGCGGCATGGGTCTGCTGCTGATCAGCCACAACCTGGCGGTGGTGGCGCGCACCGTGCGCCGCCTGATGGTGATGTACGGCGGCATCGTCGCCGAGGCCGGCCCCACCGACGGCGTCTTCGAGCGGCTCGCCCATCCGTACACGCGCGCGCTGTCGCGCTCGCGGCCGCGCCTGGGGCTGCCGCGCGGCACGCGGCTGGCCACGATCCCGGGCCGGGTGCCCGAGCTGGCGGATCTTCCCGCCGGTTGTCCGTTCTCCGATCGTTGTGAGCGCGTGGACGGCGCCTGCCGTGTCGCGTTGCCGCAGCCGGTCGTGGTGGTGGACGCGCACGAGACGCGCTGCATCCGTGCCTACGGCTCGTTGGAGGCGCCAAGTGAATGACGCCGCGGCACCACTGCTCGTGGCCGAGCGGCTGAGCCGCGACTACCGGCTGCCGCGCGAAAGCCTCTTCGGCGCGGTGCCGACGGTGCGCGCGCTCAGCGACGTCAGCTTCGCGCTGCAGGCCGGCAAGAGCCTGGGCGTGGTCGGCGAGTCCGGTTCGGGCAAGAGCACGCTGGCGCGGCTGGTGATGGCGCTGGAGCGCCCCGACCACGGCGTGGTGCGTTTCGCGGGCCAGGACCTGGCGCTGCTCGACGCCGCCGCGCTGCGTCGGGCGCGCAGCGGCTTCCAGATGGTGTTCCAGGACCCCTACGGCTCGCTCGACCCGCGCCGCACGGTGGTGCAGACGGTGTCCGAGCCGCTGGCCGTGCTGCACGGTGCCGGCCGCGCCGAGCAGCGCGAGCGCGCTGCCGAAGCGCTCGACGCCGTGGGCCTGCGCGCCAGCGACCTCGACAAGTACCCGCACGAGTTCTCCGGCGGCCAGCGTCAGCGCATCGCGATCGCGCGCGCGCTGATCACGCGGCCGCAGCTGATCGTGGCCGACGAGCCGGTGAGCGCGCTCGACGTGTCGGTGCAGGCGCAGGTGCTCAACCTGATGCAGGACCTGCAGGACCGCTATGGCGTGACCTACCTCTTCATCAGCCACGACCTCGCGGTGGTCGACCTGGTGTGCGACGAGGTGCTGGTGCTGCAGCACGGCCTCGTGGTCGAGCGCGGTGCCACGCGCGAGGTGTTCGGCCGCCCGCAGCACGACTACACGCGAACCCTGCTGGCGGCCGCCGAGCTGGTGTAGCCGCGCCCGGCGGCGGATGCCCCTTGCGTCGCCGCGGGGCCGCGAGATACTGCGCGAGCCCCGATCCGGGGCGCAGGTGCGAGGTGTCCCATGGCCGAGAAGAAGTGGCGCAAGCGCAAGCTGGGTGACCGCACGCTGGCCCCCGAGACGCTGATGATGGGCTTCGGCTTCGACCCGATGCTGTCCGAAGGGTCGCTCAAGCCGCCGCTGTTCCAGACGTCGACCTTCGTGTTCCCGTCGGCGCAGGCCGGCAAGGACTTCTTCGCGACGATGCAGGGCCGGCGCAAGCTCGGCCCCGGGGAGGAGCCGGGTCTGGTCTATTCGCGCTTCAACAACCCGAACCTCGAGGTGCTCGAAGACCGCCTCGCGTTGTGGGACGAGGCCGAGGCGAGCCTGGCGTTCGCATCGGGCATGGCCGCGATCTCGACCTGCCTGTGGGCCTACCTGCGGCCCGGCGACGTCGTCGTGCAGAGCCAGCCGATTTACGGCGGCACCGAGACGCTGATGCATTCGATCCTGCCCGAGTTCGGCGTGCGGCAGTTCGGCTTCGAGGTCGAAGGCGGCGTGGCCGCGATGCGGGCCGCGATGCAGGCGGCGCAGGCGGCCGGGCGGGTGGCCGCGATCTACCTCGAGACGCCGGCCAATCCGACCAACGGGCTGGTCGACATCGCCGAGGCGCGGCGCCTGGCCGACGCACTGGCTGCGCAGGGCAGGCGAGCGCCGGTGATCGTCGACAACACGATGCTCGGGCCGATCTATTGCACGCCGCTGGCGCACGGCGCCGACCTGGTGGTGACCTCGCTCACCAAGTACGTGGGCGGACATTCCGACCTGATCGGCGGTGGCGTCAGCGGCGCCAAGGAGATGCTGGCGCCGGTGCGCCGCATGCGCTCGACGCTGGGCACCATGTGCGACCCGCACACCGCGTGGCTGCTGCTGCGCTCGCTCGAGACGCTCAAGCTGCGCATGACCGCCAGCGCCGCCGGTGCGCGGCGGGTGGCCGAGTTCCTGCGCGACCATCCGAAGATCGACAACGTGTGGTACCTCGACTTCCTGCCCAGGGACCACCCCGACCGCCCGCTGCACGAGCGGCAGAACAAGAGCGCCGGCTCGACGTTCTCGTTCGAGGTGAAGGGCGGCGAGCGCGCCGCGTTCGCGCTGCTCGACCGGCTGGAGGTGATCAAACTCGCGGTCAGCCTGGGCGGCACCGAGACGCTGGCGTCGCACCCGGCGTCGACCACGCACTCGGGCATGCCGCCGGCGGAGCTGAAGCGCTTCTCGATCACGCCGGCGCTGATCCGCATCTCGATCGGGGTCGAGGAGCCGCAGGATCTGATCGCCGATCTGCAGCAGGCGCTGGCCGCCGTGTGACGCCGTGCCGCCCGCGCTCTAGGGTTGGCACGCCGTGCCTGCGGCCGCGAAATCGGGCACCATCGACGCCTTCGACTGCATTCGCCCAGGAGAGACCATGAAACTGCATCGACGCGCGGCCGCCGCCGTGGTCGTTGTGGCCGCTGCCACGCTGGCCGCGCCGCTGGCGCTGGCCCAATCGAAGAAGGACACCGTCACGCTGGCGATGGTGCTCGAGCCACCGGGGCTCGACCCCACCACCGCGCCGGCCGCCGCGATCGGCGAGATCGTGCACTACAACATCCTCGAGGGCCTCACCAAGATCAACGTCGACGGCTCGGTGACGCCGCTGCTGGCCGAAGGCTGGACGATGGACCCCGACGGCAAGAGCTACACCTTCAGGCTGAAGAAAGGCGTCAAGTTCCAGGACGGCGAGCCGTTCGACTCGTCGGCGGTGAAGTTCAGCTTCGAGCGCGCCAAGGACGAGAAGAGCACCAACAAGGCCAAGAAGGCGGTGTTCGACAACATCAGCTCGATCAGCACGCCCGACCCGTCCACGGTGATCCTGACGCTCAACAACGCCGACGGCAATTTCCTGTTCCGCCTGGGCGAGAACACCGCGGTGATCCTGCCCCCGAAGAGCGCGGCCGGCACCGCGACGCATCCGATCGGCACGGGGCCCTACCGGTTCGAGGACTGGAAGAAGGGCAGCTCGGTCACGCTGACGAAGTGGGACGGCTTTCGTGACGCCAAGTCGATCAAGATCAGGCGGGTCACGTTCCGCTTCATCAACGATCCCGCCGCCGCGGTGTCCGCGCTGCTGGCCGGCGACGTCGACGGCATGCCGCGCTTCGGAGCGCTGCAGAGCCTGAAGCAGTTCCAGTCCGACAAGCGCTTCACGGTGGAGATCGGCTCGACGGCCGGCAAGGGCATCATGACGATCAACAACAAGCGCAAGCCGTTCGATGACGTGCGCGTGCGGCGCGCGCTGATGCACGCGATCGACCGCAAGGCGTTCATCGACGGCGTGCTCGAGGGGCTTGCCAAGCCGATCGGCAGCCACTTCGCGCCCACCGATGCCGGCTACATCGACCTCACCGGCATGTACCCCTACGATCCCGAGAAGGCCAAGGCGCTGCTGAAGGAGGCTGGCGTGCAGACGCCGCTCAACGTCACGCTGACGCTGCCGCCGCCGCAGTACGCGCGCAAGGGCGGCGAGGTGGTGGCGGCGATGCTGGCCAAGGTCGGCGTGATCGCCAAGATCGAGAACGTCGAGTGGGCGCAGTGGCTCTCGGGCCCTTTCAAGGGCAACTTCGACCTCACGATCATCAACCACGTCGAGCCGCTCGATTACATGCAGTACGCCAACACCTCGTACTACTGGGGCTACGACAGCAAGGCGTTCCGCGACCTGGCCGCCAAGCACGCGGCCGAGACCAACCCGAAGGAGCGCGCACGGCTGTTCGCCGAGCTGCAGAGGATGCTGGCCGTCGACTGCGTCAATGCCTTCATCTTCAATCCGGCGCAAGTCGCGGTCGCGCGCAAGGGGCTGAAGGGCCTGTGGGCCAGCTCGCCGATCTTCGCCAACGACATCTCCGCCGTGTCGTGGCAGTGACGGCGTAGCAGGGGCACGAGATGGCTGAACTGCATCAGCTCGGCGCGGCCGAGCTGTCGGCGCTGTACCGCAGCCGGCAGGTCTCTCCGGTGGAGGCGGTGCGCGCCGTGATCGCGCACATCGAGCGCTGCGAGCCGACGCTGCAGGCGCTGTATGCGTACGACCCCGACGCGGCGCTGGCCGCCGCGCGCGACAGCGAGGCGCGCTGGCGCCAGGGTGCGCCGCGGTCGGCGATCGACGGCGTGCCCGGCACGCTGAAGGAGAACATCGCCACCAAGGGCACGCCGATGCCGCTGGGCACCGCGGCGTCGCTGCTGACGCCGGCCGCCGAAGACGCGCCGCCGGCGGCGCGCTGGCGCGAGGCCGGTGCGGTGCTGCTGGCCAAGACGACGATGCCCGACTACGGCATGCTGTCGTCGGGGCTGTCGACCTTCCACCCCTTGACGCGCAACCCGTGGGACACGAGCAAGAACCCGGGTGGCTCGAGCGCGGGCGCGGGCGCGGGCGCCGCCGCCGGCTACGGACCGCTGCACGTGGGCACCGACATCGGCGGCTCGATCCGGCTGCCGGCCGGCTGGTGCGGCGTGTTCGGCCTCAAGCCGAGCCTGGGCCGCATCCCGATCAAGCCGCCGTACGCCGGCCGCGTCGCCGGCCCGATGACGCGCACGGTGACCGATGCCGCGCTGCTGATGGCCGAGCTGTCGAAACCCGACTGGCGCGACGCGATGAGCCTGCCTTACCAATCGATCGAGTGGACGAACCTGCAGCGCGACACCAAGGGCCTGAAGCTCGGGCTGCAGATGGACGCCGGCTGGGGAATGGCGGTCGAGCCCGAGGTGCACGACGCGGTGGTGGCGGCTGCGAAGGCGTTCGAGCGCGCCGGCGCGATCGTCGAGCCGATCCCGGCGTTCTCGACGCGCGCGATGGCCGACGGCATGGACCGCTTCTGGCGCATGCGCAGCTGGCTCGACATTTCGGCGCTGCCGCCCGAGCGACGCGACAAGGTGCTGCCGTACATCCGCCAGTGGGTGGCCAGCGGCGAGCGGCTCAGCGCTGCCGAGGTGTTCCACGGCTACAGCCAGATGGCCGCGCTGCGCGATGCCGCGGTCGCCGCCTGCCAGCCTTACGACTTCGTGCTGTCGCCGGTGAGCCCGGTGCCGACCTACGCCGCGCAGTGGGCGAGCCCGCTCAACGATCCGGAGCGGCCGTTCGAGCACATCGCCTTCACGCTGCCGTACAACATGAGCGAGCAGCCGGCGGCGTCGATCAACTGCGGCTACACGCGCAGCGGGCTGCCGATCGGGCTGCAGATCATCGGCCACCGGCACGATGATCTGGGCGTGCTGCAGGTGTCGCGGGCGTACGAGCAGCTGCGTCCGGCGCAGCGGCCCTGGCCGCCGAACTGAACAGCCACGCCGCCGCGGCGAACATCCCCAGTGCCGCGTGGACGGCCGCGACGCCGTGCGCGCCGAAGCGCTCGACCACCACGCCGAACGCCAGCGTCAGCACGGCGTAGCCGGCCGCCGCGCGCAGCGGCGAGGTACCTTGCTGGCCGCGCCGCGCCGGCGCCCACAATTGGCCGCCCCACGCGATGCCCCAGGCAGCGCCATGGGTGAGCGCCAGACCGAGCAGGTCGTAGGGGGTGGCCGCCCACGTCACGATCGCGGCCCCGAGCGCCAGCAGCGCGGCGCACGCGGCCGACAGGCGTCGCAGCGACCACGATGAGATGGTCCGCCGCAGCAGCAGCACGGGGCCGAACATCGCCGCCAGGTGCAGCAGCACCATCGTCTGTGACGGCACCGCCTGCGCGCGGCACCACGCCGCCATCCAAGGCAGCGCCGCCATCATCGGCAGCATGGCCAGGCCGGCGAGCAGCGTCGGCCATTGCGCGGCCTCGCGCCAGGCGCCGACCGGCCACGCGGGCAGCGAACAGTCGAACAGGCCGGCACGGCAGCCCGGCGCGCGTGGCCGCAGTTGCGCCGTGTGCTGCAGACCGATCAGCAGCAAGGCCACCGCGATGACGAACGAGCCCAACCGCCAGGCCAGCGCGCCGACGTCGCCGACGTCGCCCAGCACCAGCGCTGCCGCCAGCGCGCCGATCGCGGCAGCGGCCACCGGCGGCGATGGCCTGGTGCGCTGCTTCAGGCGCAGGCTGCGCACGACGCCCGAGGCCAATGCGGTCAGCACCGCCCAGCCGAGCAGCGCGACCAGCAGTGCGACCACGCCATCGCCGCGCGGGGCCGCCCACAACGCGGCCGCGGTGACCGCCGCGCTCGCCGCCAGCGCCAACGTTCGGGCCCAGGCCGGCAGGCGGCCTCCCGTGGCCACGCTGGCGGTGGCGCCGAGTGCCAGCAGCCACAGCGCCACCAGCGCGAAGCCGCTGGCGACGCCGGGCGCGAGCACGAGCGCGAAGCTGCCGACGCCGACCCAGCCGGCCACCAGCAGGCCCCACGCGCACGCGCGCGCTGCGGTCAGCCGCAGCGACGGCGTGCTTGTGTCGTGGTCGTTCATGCGGTGCTCGTGGCCAGCGAGGCTGGCCATTGCAGCGTGTGACCGGTGAGCGTCGTGAAGCGTTCGAGGTCCTCGGGCGTGTCGATGTCGAGCCGGTAGCGCCGGTTGTCGGTGTCGAACCAATGCACCCGCTCCGGATGCGCGAGGCGCCACTTGCGGCACGCCGCGTCGGCCTCGCCCGCGAGCCACTCGTCGCGCAGCGCGGCGTCGAAGATCACCGGGTTGCCCGGCAGCGCCTCGCCGCCGCCACCATCTCCGTGGATGCGCACGCGCGGCACCACCATCGAGGCCGCACCGCGCTTCTTGAAGGCGCCGATCAGCGCGACGATGTCCTGCGCATCGATCAGCGGCTGGTCGGCCAGCGCGACGATCACCGCGTCGAGCCGTGGCGACAGCGCCTGCAGTCCAATGCGCACCGACGAGGCCTGGCCGTCGTCTGCGCGCCCGCCGCCCGGCCGCTCCGAAGGCGGGCGCGAGCCCCCTCGGGGGGCAGCAGCCGTACCCGGCGGCCGGGGGCTCACACATTCCGGGTTGCGCACGATCGAGATCGGGAACTGACCGATCGCCGCCTCGACCGCGTCGGCGTGGTGGCCGAGCACCACCACCACCTCGTCGACGCCGGCGCCCGACAGCGCGACCAGCTGGCGCATCACCAGCGGCACGCCGCCGAGCTCGAGCAGCGCCTTCGGGCGGCCGCCCAGGCGCGAGGCGGCTCCGGCGGCCAACAACACCGCGCCCACCGTCGTGCGGCTGTACAGGCCGTTGGCTTTGAGCAGGCAACCCATGTCAGTGGCGCCCGGCCGTCCGAAGCCACTGACGCGCCCCCTCGGGGGGCAGCGAACGCAGTGAGCGTGGGGACTGTTTCATCGTAATCCTTTCAGTGCAAGGCGTCGATCAACCGGGGCAGCACCGCCCGCAGGCTCGCCAGGTCGGCGCCGGGTGCCAGCAGATCGAGGTGCGGCAGCGCGGCTTGCATGCCCTGGCTCACCGGCGCGTAGCCCGGTTGGTTGGCCAGCGGGTTGAGCCAGACGATGCGCCGCGCACGGCGCTTCAGCTGCGCCAACGCGTGCGACAGCTGCTGCGGCTCGCCGGTGTCGTAGCCGTCGCTCATCACGACGACGGCGGTCCGAGAGTGCACCAGCCGAGGCGCATGCTCGCGATTGAATTGCGCCAGGCACTCGCCAATGCGGGTGCCGCCGCCGAAGCCCTGGGCGATGAAGTGCAAGCGCTCCTGCGAGCGCCACGGGTCGGGGTCGCTGAGCGCCCGGGTCACGGCAGTGACGCAGGTGTGAAAGATGAAGCTGTGGACGTCGACCAGTTCGGCGCCGAGGGCGCGCGCCAGGCGCAGGTAGAAGAAGCTGACCTGGGCCATCGAGCGGCTGACGTCGATCAGCAGCACCAGCCGTGGCCGCACGCGGCGGCGATCTTTCCAGACCAGCTCCAGCGGCGTGCCGCCGCTGGCCACGCTGCGGCGGATGGTCCGCGGCAAGTCGATCCGCCGGCCGCGCCGCGCGCTGGCCTCGCGGCGCATGCGGATGTACCGCAGCTGGCGCGCCAGTCTGCGCATCAGTGCCTCGATGTCCGCCAGATGCTCACGCTCGGCCAGGCTGCGAAAGTCCGCCGAGTGCAGCGACTCCTGCCAGCTCGCGGTGTCGCGCGGACTGACGGAGTCATCGCACGACGCGAGCACGTCCTCATGCGGTCGAGCCCGACCGTACCCGGACTCCAAGCCGCCGGCAACGACATCGCGCTGCTCCGGCCGCTGCCAGCGGTTGGCCGGCAGGAACCAGGCGTCGAACAGGTCGCCGAAGCGCCGCCACTCGTCGGCTCGGCTGCACAGCAGCGCCTGCAGGCTCAGGCGCAGCACCTGCGCATCGAGCACGCCGACGCACTCGGCCGTGCGCAGCACCTGCACCGCGTCGCCGCCGCCTACCGCGAAGCCGTTGGCGCGCAGGAAGGCCGGGAAGCCGGCCAGGCGATTGGCCGCGCGCGCCCCGAGCACCGACAGCGTATTCATGCGAAGTGCTCGTTGGTCAAGCGGCAACCGCGGAACCGGCTTCGCCGGGCCGCTGGTTTGCCTTGCAGGCCGCGCCGAGCCTTGCGGCTCTGCCGCTCGCCAGTCACGAAAGGTCCACTGGACCCTCCGTGTCCGGGCTCGCCCCCCTTGAGGGGGAGGCGCCGAAGGCGCATCGGGGGTGGGCTCATCAACAGGCGGCCGCCAGTCGCGCGACGACCTCGCGCGGGAATG
>DATIFD010000062.1:0-23301 GCA_035455385.1 Burkholderiaceae bacterium | reverse complement strand
GCCGCACGCCGCGGCGCATCACCGACGCACTGGCCCGCGGCCTGATGCCGCCCGACATCCTGGCCGGCGCGGCCACCACGATCGGCATCGTCGCCACCGACGCGGCACTCGACAAGGCGCAGTGCGCGCGGTTGGCCACGGTGTCGCACGACGGACTGGCGCGCAGCATCGACCCGGTGCACACCGCGAGCGACGGCGACACGATGTTCGCGCTGGCCACCGGCGCTGGCCGCGGCGCGCTGCCGCTCACCGTGCTCGGCGCGCTGGCCGCCGAGGTCACGCAGCGCGCGGTGTTGAACGCCGTGCGCGCCGCCACCGGCCTGCGCGAGCCGCCGTTGCCCAGCGCGCAAGACCTCGGCTGGGCCTGACGCCCGCATGCTTTCCCGGAGACCACCATGTCATTGCTTCGCCGTGCCTTCATCCAGTGGCTGGCCGCGCTGGCGCTCGTCGCCTGCGCGACGGCGCCGCAGCCGACCGTCCCGCCGATCGTGTTCGTGCACGGCAACGGCGACTCCGCCGCGCTGTGGATGACGACGCTGTGGCGCTTCGAGAGCAATGGCTGGCCGCGCGACCGCCTGGTGGCGCTGAACCTGCCCTATCCCGCCGCGCGCGACGACGACACCCAGCCACAGGAAGGCCGCAGTTCCACCGACGACCAGATGCGCGCGCTGTCGGCCGAGGTGACGCGCGTGCTCATGGCCACCGGCGCCAGCCGCGTGGTGCTGATGGGCAACTCGCGCGGCGGCAACGCCATCCGCTCGACCATCCAGTACGGCGGCGGCGCCGACACGGTGTCGGACGCGATCCTCGGCGGCACGCCCAGCCACGGCGTGTGGGCCAGCCCGGCGTTTCGTCCGAACAGCGAGTTCAACGGCGCCGGGCCGTTCCTCACCAGGCTCAATGCGCCCAAGGGCGCCGCCGGCGACGAGGTGACCCCCGGCGTGCGCTGGATGACGATCCGCTCCGACAACAACGACAAGTTCGCGCAGCCCGACGGCGCGTGGATCGGCGCGAAGGGCAAGCCGACAAACGTCACATTCGATGGACCTGCGCTGAAGGGCGCGACCAACGTCGTGCTGCCCGGCCGCGACCACCGCGAGGTGGCGTATCACGCCGAGGCGTTTGCGCAGGCCTACCGCTTCATCACCGGGCGCGATCCGGCGACCACCGCGATCACACCGGAAGCGCGCGTCGTGCTCGACGGACTGGTCACCTCCACCGGGCCCGGCGGGCCGACCAACCTGCCGCTCGCCGGCGCCGTGGTCGAGGTCTATGCCGTCGATGCCGCCAGCGGCGAGCGGCGCGGCACGCCGCTGGTCAAGACCACCGTGGGCGCCGACGGGCGCTGGGGGCCTTTGGTAACCGATGCGCAGACGCCGCTGGAGTTCGTGGTCAGCGCCGCGGGCTATGCGACGAACCACGTGTACCGCTCGCCGTTTCCGCGCTCGTCGAACGTCGTGCACCTGCGGCCCGAGCGCCTGGCCGAGGCCGATCGCAAGGCGGGCGCGGTGGTCACCTTCGTGCGGCCGCGCGGCTACTTCGGCGTGCCGCGCGACCGCGTCGTGCTCGACGGCAAGCCGGCGCCCGGCATTCCGCCCGGCGTGGCCGGCGTCGCATCGAGCAAGCTGCTGCTCGGCGACGCGGGGCGCACGGTGGTGGGCGAGTACGCGTCGGGCGCGATCAGCGAGCGCGTCGTCGGGCGCAGCTGGCCGGCCGCCGACAACCACCTGAGCACGCTCGAGCTGCACTACTGAGTCATGCGGGTCTTTCGCGGCTTTCGCCACCCCGGACTGGCCGCGCAGTGCGCGCTGACGATCGGTAACTTCGACGGTGTGCACCGCGGGCACCAGGCCATGCTGGCGCTGCTCACCAACGAGGCGCGGCACCGCGGCCTGGCGTCGTGCGTGATGACCTTCGAGCCGCACCCGCGCGACTACTTCGCCGCGGCCGCGGGCAAGTCCGAGAGCGCACCGCGGCGCATCGCGACGCTGCGCGACAAGCTGTCGGAGCTCGAGCGCTGCGGCGTCGATCAGGTGGTCGTTTTGCGCTTCGGCCCGCAGCTGTCGAGCCTGTCGCCTCTGGCATTCATCGACGACGTGCTAGTGCGGGGGCTGCGTGCGCGCTACGTGCTGGTCGGCGACGACTTCCGCTTCGGCGCCAAGCGTGCGGGCGACTACGCGATGCTCGACGCCGCCGGCGACACGCGCGGCTTCGACGTCGCGCGCATGATGAGCTACGAGGTGCACGGCGCGCGGGTGTCGAGCTCGGCCGTGCGCGCGGCGCTCGCCGCCGGCGACATGGATCTGGCTGCCGCCCTGCTCGGGCGGCCGTACAGCATCAGCGGCCACGTGCTGCACGGCAAGAAGCTCGGCCGCGGCCTCGGCTTTCCGACCATGAACCTGCGCTTCGCGCACGCGAGGCCGGCGGCGATGGGCATCTTCGTCGTCGAATTGCATGGCCTCACCGCGCAGCCGCTGCCCGGCGTGGCCAACCTGGGCGTGCGGCCCACCGTCGACGATGCCGGGCGCGTGCTGCTCGAGGTGTACTGCCTCGACTGGCCAGCCCATCTGGGCGACGACGCCGCCTACGGCCGCGTCGTGCGCGTCGACCTGCTGGCCAAGCTGCACGACGAGCTGCGCTATCCGTCGATCGAGGCGCTGCGCCAGGGCATCGCGAGCGACGTGGCGCATGCACGGCAGTGGATCGCGGCGCACGCGGCCGCGCCGCCGTGATGCGGGCAACGCCGGCATCGTCGGGCCGCCAAGCCTCCGTGCCGCGAGCCCCACGTCAGTAGAATGCGGGGCATGCGGTTGTTCCTGGTCCGGCTCGACCTCCTGCGCGTGCATGCGGCGACGCGCCGGCAGACCACGCGCGATCGAATTTGCGCGCGACCCGTTAGGCCAGTCTGAAGCCGCGTGCGCGTCGTGCGCACGCAAATCCCGATCGCTGCTGCGCCCGATGAGGCGCCTGATGCCATGACGCAAGCCGAAACCACCGACTACCGCCGCACGCTCAACCTGCCCGACACGCCGTTTCCGATGCGCGGCGACTTGGCCCAGCGCGAGCCGGCCTGGGTGAAGGCATGGAACGAGCAAGGCCTGTACAAGAAGCTGCGGCTGGCGCGCGCCGGCGCGCCGCTGTTCGTGCTGCACGACGGCCCGCCGTACGCCAACAACGCGATCCACATCGGTCACGCGGTCAACAAGACGCTGAAGGACATGATCGTCAAGGCGCGGCAGCTCGCCGGCTACGACTCGCAGTACATCCCGGGCTGGGACTGCCACGGCCTGCCGATCGAGAACGCGATAGAGAAGGCCTTCGGTCGCAACCTGTCGCGCGACGAGATGCAGGCCAGGAGCCGCGCCTACGCCACCGAGCAGATCGCGATCCAGATGGCCGACTTCCAGCGCCTGGGCGTGATCGGCGACTGGGCGCACCGCTACGCGACGATGGACGCGCCCAACGAGGCCGGCGAGATCCGTGCCTTCAAGCGCGTGATCGAGCGCGGCTTCGTCTACCGCGGCCTCAAGCCCGTGTACTGGTGCTTCGACTGCGGCAGCTCGCTGGCCGAGTTCGAGATCGAGTACGCCGACAAGAAGAGCCACACCGTCGATGTCGGCTTCCTCTGTGCCGAGCCGGCCAAGCTGGCGGCGGCCTTCGGTCTGCCCGCGCTCGCCAAGGACGCGTTCGCGGTGATCTGGACCACCACCGCGTGGACGATCCCCGCCAACCAGGCGCTCAACCTCAACCCCACGCTCGACTACGCGCTGGTCGACACCGACCGCGGCCTGCTGCTGCTGGCCGCGTCGCTGGTGCAGCAGTGCCTCGCGCGCTACAAGCTGGCGGGCACGGTGGTCGCCACCACCAAGGGCGAGAAGCTGGCCGGCATCGCGTTCCACCACCCGCTGGCCCAGCTCGACAAAGGCTACGATCGCCTGAGTCCGGTCTACCTCGCCGACTACGCCACCGCCGAAGACGGCACCGGCATCGTGCATTCGTCGCCGGCCTACGGTCTGGACGACTTCAACTCCTGCATCGCGCACGGGCTCGAGGTGGATGACGTCCTGAACCCGGTGCAGGGCAACGGCCACTATGCGAAGGACTTCCCGCTGTTTGGCGGCATGGACATCTGGAAGGCCCAGCCGGCGATCACCGACGCGCTGCGCAAGGCCGACCGCCTGTTCGCCACCGACACGTTGGTGCACAGCTATCCGCACTGCTGGCGCCACAAGACGCCGGTGATCTACCGCGCCGCGGCGCAGTGGTTCGTGCGCATGGACGCGGGCGACGGCGTGTTCACCAAGGACAAGGCCGCCAAGACGCTGCGCCAGCTCGCGCTGGAGGCGATCGACGCGACCGCGTTCTACCCGGAGAACGGCCGCGCGCGATTGCGCGACATGATCGCCAACCGGCCCGACTGGTGCATCAGCCGCCAGCGCAGCTGGGGCGTGCCGCTGCCGTTCTTCCTGCACAAGGATTCGGGCGAGCCGCATCCGCGCACGATGGAGATCCTCGACCAGGCGGCCGACATCGTCGAGCGCGGCGGCATCGAGGCGTGGAGCCGGGTCACAGCCGAGCAGATCCTCGGCCCCGAGGACGCCCGCCACTACACCAAGAGCAGCGACATCCTCGAGGTCTGGTTCGATTCGGGCACGACGTTCTGGCACGTGCTGCGCGGCACCCACGCGAGCAGCGACGGCCGGCCCACCCACCACGAGCGCGGCCCCGAGGCCGACCTCTACCTCGAGGGGCACGACCAGCACCGCGGCTGGTTCCACAGCTCGCTGCTGCTGGCCTGCGCGATCTTCGACCGCGCGCCCTACCGCGGCCTGCTGACGCACGGCTTCACGGTCGACGGCCAGGGCCGCAAGATGAGCAAGTCGCTCGGCAACGGCATCGAGCCGCAGGCCGTGAGCAGCAAGCTCGGCGCCGAGATCATCCGGCTGTGGGTGGCGGCCACCGACTACTCGGGCGACCTGGCGATCGACGACAAGATCCTGGCGCGCGTGGTCGATGCGTATCGCCGCATCCGCAACACGCTGCGCTTCCTGCTGGCCAACACCAGCGACTTCGACCCCCGGAAGGACGCGGTGCCGCGCGAGCAGATGCTCGAGATCGACCGCTGGGCGCTGGCGCGCGCCGCGCAGGTGCAGGCCGAATTCGTCGGCTCGTTCGATGCGCAGCGCGGCGTCTTCGACGGCGGGCACTACCAGGTGTACGAGTTCCACCCGGTGGTCGCGAAGCTGCAGCTGTTCTGCTCCGAAGACCTCGGCGCCTTCTACCTCGACGTGCTGAAAGACCGCCTGTACACCACGGCGCCGAGGTCGCTGGCGCGCCGATCGGCGCAGACCGCGCTGTGGCAGGTCACGCACGCGATGCTGCGCTGGATGGCACCGTTCCTCAGCTTCACCGCCGAGGAAGCGTGGAGCGTGTTCGACGGCGCGGGCGGCTCGATCTTCACGCAGACCTACTGGAAGTTCGACGCACCCGACGGCGCGCTGCTCGCCAAGTGGGCGCGCATCCGCGAGATCCGCGACATCGCCAACAAGGAGATCGAGAACCTGCGTGCCGCCGGCCAGGTGGGCTCGTCGCTGCAGGCAGCGCTGACGCTGCACGCGCCGCCGGACGATGCCGCGCTGCTGACAGCGCTCGGCGACGCGCTGAAGTTCGTCTTCATCACGTCGGCGGCGCGCGTGGTGCCGGCCGACGCGCTGCGTGTCGACGTGGTGCCGTCGACGTCACCGAAGTGCGAGCGCTGCTGGCACTACCGCGACGACGTCGGCAGCGACCCCGCGCACCCCACGATCTGCGGCCGCTGCGTCAGCAACCTGTTCGGGGCGGGCGAAGCGCGGGGCATCGCGTGAGCGCCGGTCGGTTCCAGCCGGGAGCCTTGCGCTCGGGCGGGCGGGCGACGCGAGGCGCCAAGGGGGGCCGGTGAGCGCCGCGCGCACCAGCCTGTGGGTGTGGCTCGGACTGGCGTTGCTGGTCGTCGTCGCCGACCAGCTGACCAAGATGCTGATCGTCGGCAGCCTCACGCTGCACGAGACGATCACGGTGACGTCGTTCTTCAACATCGTGCGCGCGCACAACACCGGCGCGGCGTTCTCGTTCCTGGCCGGCGCCGCAGGTTGGCAGCGCTGGTTCTTCGTCGCGCTGGGCATCGCGGCGTCGGTGTTCATCGTCTGGATGCTGCGCAGGCACCCGGATCAGACGCTGTTCTGCTTCGCGGTGAGCCTGATCCTCGGCGGCGCGCTCGGCAACGTGATCGACCGCCTGCTGCACGGCCACGTGGTCGACTTCCTCGACTTCCACTTCAGGTTCCTGGAGCCGATCTTCCCGCAGGGCCACTTCCCGAGCTTCAACGTGGCCGACAGCGCGATCACCGTCGGTGCCGCCTGCCTGATACTGGACGAATTGCGCCGCGTTCGGCGCGCCTAGACCCGCTGCACAGCCCGATGAACGCACCGCCCGTCGAGCCCGACGCCTCGCACGGCCCCGGTGTGCGCCTACAGCCGCTGTCGTGGAGCGACCCGCCGCGCTGGCTCGCGCTCGGGTGGCGCGATTTCGTGCGCTGCCCGGCGATCGGCCTGCTGTACGGCGCTTGCTTCGCCGCGATGGGCTGGGCGCTGGTGGCGGTGTACGAGGCCGCGCCCGCCTACGTGCTGGCGCTGTCGGCGGGCTTTCTGCTGGTGGGCCCGTTCGTCTGCCTGGGGCTGTACCAGGTGAGCCGCCGCCTCGAGCAGGGCCAGCGTCCGACGCTCGTCGATTCGCTCACGGCGTGGCGCGAACGCACCGGCACGCTGGGGATCTTCGGCCTCGTCTTGCTGGTGCTCGAGATGCTGTGGGGCCGCGCGTCGCTGGTGGTGTTTGCGCTCAGTTTCGACGGCATGCCCGACTTCAAAGGCTCGCTGCTCGCGCTGCTGGACCCGGAGAACGTGCAGTTCATCGTCAGCTATCTGGTGGTGGGCGGGTTGTTCGCGGGGCTGATCTTCGCCGTCAGCGTGGTGTCGATCCCGATGATCCTCGACCGCTCGGTCGACGCCATCACCGCTGGCATCACCAGCATCCGCCTCGTGCTCACGCACACCGGCGTGCTGCTGTGGTGGGGCGCGCTGCTGACGGCAGCCGTCGTGCTGGCGATGCTGCCGGGGTTCGCCGGCCTGCTGGTCGTCGGCCCGGTGCTCGGCCACGCGTCGTGGCACGCCTATCGCGCGGCGGTGGCGGTCGGCGCGGCTGCCGGGTGACGATGCCGGCACGGCACGGCGCGAGAATGCGGGCGCAGTCGACCACGATCGCCACACGATGAACCGGGTCTGGATCCGCCGCGTCGCCATCGCACTCGGCGCGCTGCTGCTGGTGCTGGTGCTCGCCGCGGCGGCGCTGCTGGCCACCTTCGACGCCAACCGCACCAAGGGCCTGGCGATCAACTGGATGAAGACCGAGCGGCAGCGCACGCTCGCGATCGACGGCGCGGTCGAACTGTCGGTGTTCCCGCGGCTGGCGGTGAAGGTGTCGAAGCTGCGGCTGTCGGAGCACGCGCGCGCCGACGAGTTCCTCGCCGTCGACGAGGCCGCGCTGGCGGTGGAGCTGTTGCCCTTGCTGCGCAAGCAGGTGGTGATCGACCGCGTCAGCGCGCGCGGTGTGCGCGCGCTCTACACGCGCGACGCCAAGGGCGTGCGCAACATCGACGACCTGCTCGGCCCCGTCGAGACGACACCCCGGCCGGCCGCGCCGCCGGCCGCCGCCGGCGGCGGCGCGTCGGTGCGCTTCGACGTCAGCGCCGTCAAGCTCGAAGACCTGCAGCTGCGCGTGCGCGATGCGCTCGCCAAGGTCGATGGCGACATCGCGGTGCAATCGTTCAGCTCGGGTCGGCTGGCCGATCGGGCCGAGTCGCCGCTGTCGCTGCGCGCCACCGTGCAGCTGCGGCAGCCGCAAGCGCTGAAGCTCGCGCTCGACGGCGACACCACCGTGGCGCTCGACCTCGAGCGCGGTGCGTTCGCGCTGCGGGCGATGAAGCTCGACGTGCAGCTCGACGGCGCGGCCGCGCGCGATGTCGCGCTGCATGCCACCGGTGCCCTGGCCTGGGATGGCACGGCGCTGCGCGCCGGGCCGCTCAACCTGGCGCTCAAGCAGGCTCGCTTAGGCGCCATGGCGCTCGGCGCCTCGTCGATCGAGGCGCGGCAGCTGTTGTTCGACACCGCCGGACAGCGCGTGGAGCTCGACGCACTGAAGGTGGCGCTCGCGGGCCGCCACGGCGCCGACATGCCGTTCGAGTTCGCGCTTGATTGGCCGCAGCTGGCCGTCGATGCGCACTCGCTCAAGGGCAGCGCGCTGTCGGGTCAGCTGAAGACCAGCGGCCCGGTGGCGTTGACCGGCGGCTTTCGCTCGGGCGCACCGAGCGGCCGGTTCGATGCACTGCGCCTGCCCGGCCTCGCGCTGACGCTGCAAGGGTCGCTGCCGGGGCGCAAGGTCGACGCGGTGCTGAGGTCCGACCTGGTGCTCAACGCCAGCCGCGGCGCGGCGGCGCTCGAGCCGCTCGACCTCAAGGCCACGCTCACCGAATCCGGAGCGCAGCCGCTGCAGCTGGCGGTGCGCGGCAAGGCCAATGCAGACACCCAGTCGGCGGGCTGGACGATCGACGGCTCGCTCAACGCCAACCGCTTCGAGAGCAGCGGTCAAGCCACCTTCGGCAGCGGCGTGCCGACCGTCAAGACCCAGGCACGCTTCGACAGCCTCGACCTGAACAAGCTGCTGGCCGCGGACAAGCCCGCCGCCGCGGCGCCTGCCGGCCCGGCCCCCGCCGATGCGCCGGTGAGCCTGGACGGACTGCGCGCGGTCAACGGTCAGTTCAGCGTCGCGGCCGGCGCGCTGGCGTTCCGGCAATACCGCGTCGACGACGTCAGGCTCGAGGCCACGCTCGACAACGGCCTGTTGCGCATCCCGCGGCTGGCCGGTCGGGCCTGGGGCGGTCGCGTCGACGCCAGCGGCAGCGCCGAGGCCAAGAGCCAGCGCGTCGCGGTGAGGCTCGCCGCCGACGGTGTCGACGTCAACGCGCTGCTGAAGAACGTGGCCGGCAAGGACCTGCTGGAGGGCACGGGCCGCGTCAATGCCGATCTGCAGACCGCCGGCGCCACGGTCGGCGCCCTGCGCAGCGCGCTCGCCGGCACCGTGTCCCTGCAGGTGCGCGACGGCGCGGTCAAGGGTTTCAACCTGGCGCGCACGCTGCGCCAGGCCAGGGCGGCGCTGGCGATGAAGGTCGACGCCATCAGCCAGGCCAGCGCCAGCGAGAAGACCGACTTCTCCGAGCTGAGCGCGAGCGCGCGCATCGCCAACGGCGTGGCCACCAGCGACGACCTCGACGTCAGGAGCCCGTTCCTGCGCATCGGCGGCGCCGGCCGGTTCGACATCGGTCGCGGCACGATCGACTACACCGCCCGCGCCACCGTGATCGGCTCGCCCGCCGGTCAGGATGGCGCCGACCTTGCGGCGCTGAAGGGCGTCACGGTGCCGGTGCACCTGAGCGGCCCGTTCGATGCCATCGGCTGGAAGGTGCAGTGGTCCGGTGTCGCCGCCAAGGCGATCGAGAATCAGCTGAAGCAGCGGTTGACCGAGCGGCTGGGACTCACGCCTGCGCCGGCGGCGGGCAGCACGGCACCCGCCGCGGCATCGGCACCGCCTGCATCGGACAAGGACAAGCTGCGCGAGCAGCTCAGGCGCATGTTCAAGTGACGCCGGCGCGTCAGACCCGGCCGCCGTCGATGTCCTGCTTGCCGTGCTCGTCGAGCCAGAGGCGCCTCTGTTTCTCGGTCCGGTCTGCGGCGACGGCATCACGCCCCGGCCGCAGCCGCTGCGGGCATCCGAGCGCCGCGGCGCCGGCCTGCCTATGATCGCGGGGCTGCTCGTTGGGGAAGCTTCGGTCGATGTCCATGGTCCGGCTGGCGCTCAGACGCCCGTACACCTTCATCGTGACGGCGATGCTGGTCGTGCTGGCCACGCCGTTCACGCTGCTGTCGATGGCCACCGACATCTTTCCCGAGATCAACATCCCGGTCATCAGCATCATCTGGAACTACCAGGGCCTGCCGGCGCAGGAGATGGGCCAGCGCATCGCCGGCCAGAGCGAGCGCAGCCTGACCACCACGGTGAGCGACATCGAGCACATCGAATCGACGTCGCTGACCGGCATCACGGTGATCAAGGTGTTCTTCCAGCCCACCGCCAACATCCAGACCGCACTGGCGCAGGTGGTGGCGATCATGCAGACGCAGGTGCGCCAGCTGCCGCCGGGCATCACGCCGCCGCTGATCATCAAGTACTCCGCCTCCAGCATCCCGGTGGTTCAGCTGGGGATGTCGAGCCCGACGCTGCCCGAGCAGACGGTGTTCGACAACGCGATCAACGTGCTGCGACCGCAGCTGATCACCATCCCCGGGGTCGCGATCCCGTTCCCGTACGGCGGCAAGAACCGCGTGATCTCGGTGGACCTCGACATGCCCGCCTTGCAGGCGCGCGGCATGTCGCCGGCCGACGTGGTCAACGCGATCAATGCGCAGAACCTGATCCTGCCGTCGGGCACCGCGAAGTTCGGCGACACCGAGTACACGGTGCGCATGAACGGCTCGCCCGGCGCGATCGCGGGGCTCGGCGAGCTGCCGGTGCGCACGGTGGGCGGCAGCACCACCTACCTGCGCGACGTGGCGCAGGTGCGCGACGGCTTCCAGAACCAGACCAACATCGTGCGCCAGGACGGGGCGCGCGGCGTGCTGCTGTCGGTGCTGAAGAACGGCGGCGCGTCGACGCTCGACATCGTGGCCAACCTGCGCGCGCTGCTGCCGGTGGCCACGCAGGTGCTGCCGCAGGACATCAAGGTGACGCCGCTGTTCGACCAGTCGGTGTTCGTCAAGGCGGCGGTCAAGGGCGTGGTGATCGAGGCGCTGATCGCCGCCGCGCTGACCGCGGCGATGGTGCTGCTGTTCCTCGGCAACTGGCGCAGCACGCTGATCATCGCGCTGACGATTCCGCTGTCGATCCTGTCGTCGATCATCGTGCTCAGGCTTCTCGGCGAGACGCTGAACCTGATGACGCTGGGCGGCCTGGCGCTGTCGGTGGGCATCCTGGTCGACCAGGCGATCGTCACGATCGAGAACATCGAGCGCCACCTGCACATGGGCACCCCGATGGACGCGGGCCCCCTGGCCGCTGCTTCGCAGCCGCCTCCCCCCGAGGGGGGCGAGCCAGCTCGGGGCGGCCCGTCGCTGGCTCAAGCGATCGAAACCGGCGCCGGCGAGATCGGCGCCGCCGCGTTCGTCTCGACGCTGTGCATCTGCATCGTGTTCGTCCCGATGTTCTTCCTGTCGGGCGTCGCGCGCTTCCTGTTCGTGCCGCTGGCCGAAGCGGTGGTGCTGGCGATGGTCGCTTCCTACCTGCTGTCGCGCACGCTGGTGCCGACGCTGGTGCTGCTGCTGATGAAGAACCAGCGCACCGGCCATGCGGCGGGCGCCGGCGTGCTGCAGCGCCTGTATCGCGCGTTCGACAGCCGCTTCGAGACCGTGCGCCGCGGCTACACGCTGGTGCTCGGGGCCCTGCTGCAGCGGCGGCGCGCGTTCGCGCTGCTGTTCGGCGCTTTCTGCGTCGCCTCGTGCTTCCTGGCGCCGGTGCTGGGGCGCGACTTCTTCCCCAGCGTCGACGCCGGCCAGATCCGCCTGCACTTCCGCGCGCCGACCGGCACGCGGATCGAGGAGACCGCGCGCATCGCCGACGCCATCGAGGCGGCGATCCGCGAGCTGGTTCCGAAGGAGCAGTTGGAGACCATCCTCGACAACCTCGGCGTGCCCAACAGCGGCATCAACCTCAGCTACAGCAACGCCGGCACCTTCGGCACGCTCGACGGCGAGATCCTGCTGTCGCTGCGCGAAGGACACGAGCCCACGGCAAGCCACGTCACGCGGCTGCGCAGCGAGCTGCCCAGGCGCTTTCCCGGCATCGAGTTCTTCTTCCAGCCGGCCGACATCGTCACGCAGATCCTCAACTTCGGGCTGCCGGCGGCGATCGACGTGCAGTTCACCGGCAACAACATCGCGGCCAACGCGGCCCTGGCCGGCGAGCTGGCGCAGGCAATCCGGCAGATCCCGGGCGCGGTCGATGCGCACGTGCACCAGCGCCTGAATCAACCCGCGGTCGACCTGCAGATGGACCGCACGCGGCTGCAGCAGCTCGGGCTGACCGCGGCCAACGTCGGCCAGAACGTGCTGATCTCGCTGGCGGGCAGCTCGCAGACGCAGCCCGCGTTCTGGCTCAACCCGAGCAACGGGGTCGTCTACAGCATCCAGGTGCAGGCGCCGCAGTACAACGTCGACTCGCTCGATGCGCTACTCAACATGCCAGTGGGCGGCGGCCCCGCCGCGGCGGGCAGCGCCAGCGGCGGCACCCAGCTGCTGGGCAACCTGGTCGAGGCCAGCCCGTCGGCGCAGACCGCGGTCGTCTCGCGCTACAACATCCTGCCCGCGATCGATGTCTACGTCGGCGTGCAAGGCGCCGACCTGGCCAGCGTGGCGACGAAGGTCGAGGCCCTGGTCGAGCAGATCAGGTCGCGGCTGCCGCGCGGCAGCCAGGTGGTGATGCGCGGCCAGGTCGAGACGATGCAGACCTCGTTCGTCGGACTGGGCGTCGGGCTGGCGATGGCGATCGTGCTGGT
Organism: Burkholderiaceae bacterium; assembly: GCA_035455385.1. Taxonomy (GTDB): domain Bacteria; phylum Pseudomonadota; class Gammaproteobacteria; order Burkholderiales; family Burkholderiaceae_C; genus JAEUPI01. The sequence continues at coordinate 10,607 of DATIFD010000062.1, read as the reverse complement.
CTACCTGCTGATCGTCGTCAACTTCCAGTCGTGGCTCGACGCATTGATCATCGTCGCGGCGCTGCCCGCGGCGCTGGCCGGCATCGCGTGGATGCTGTTCATCACCGGCACCACGCTGAGCGTGCCGGCGCTGACCGGTGCCATCATGACGATGGGCGTGGCCACCGCCAACAGCATCCTGCTGGTGTCGTTCGCACGCCAACGCCGCGCCGAAGGTGCCGCTCCGGCGACCGCGGCGCTCGACGCCGGCGCCACGCGCATCCGGCCGGTGCTGATGACGGCGCTGGCGATGATCATCGGCATGATTCCGATGGCGCTGGGCATCGGCGAAGGCGCCGAGCAGAACGCCCCACTCGGCCGCGCGGTGATCGGCGGCCTGCTCTTTGCAACCGTGTCGACGCTGCTGTTCGTGCCGGTGGTGTTCGCCTCGGTGCACGAACGCCTGGCGCGGCGGCACGGTGCAGCGCCCCACCCTGCCCTGGCAGGCCACCCGCAGGAGACCTGAAGCGATGACCGAGCCACGACCCGCAGCCGCCGAGAGCAGCGACCCGGCCGAGCTCGAGCGGCGGCGACGCGCGATGCGGCGCACCAAGATTGCCGCACTGGTGGTGCTGGCGCTGCTGGCCGTGGGCGCCGCGCGCACCGTGGTCAGCCGCATGGCCAACGCCCGCTCGCTGGAGGCCGAGGTGGTCGAGAACGCCAGGCTCTACGTGCGCACCACGCAGCCGCAGCGCAGCGGCGGCGGCGACCGGCTGTCGCTGCCCGGCACACTGCAGGGCAACGTGCAGGCACCGATCGCGGCACGCGCCAGCGGCTACCTGAAGCGCTGGACCAAGGACATCGGCAGCCGGGTCGAGCGCGGCGAGCTGCTGGCCGAGATCGAGACGCCGGAGATCGACCAGCAGCTGAGCCAGGCCATCGCCGCGCGCGAGCAGGCCGCGGCCAGCCTGGCGCTGAGCAAGAGCACGCTCGAGCGCTGGGAGGGCCTGCGCAAGAAAGACGTGGTCTCGCAGCAGGACCTCGACGAGCGGCGCAGCGCGGTGGCGCAGCAGCAGGCCAGCCTGGCCGCAGCCGACGCCAACGTGCAGCGGCTGCGCCAGCTCGAGGGCTTCAAGCGCGTGCTGGCGCCGTTCCCCGGCGTGATCACGCGGCGCAACGTCGACGTCGGCGACCTGATCGACGGCTCGGGGTCGCGGCCGCTGTTCCTGTTGGCGCAGACCGATCCGCTGCGCGTCTACGTCAACGTGCCGCAGGCCTATGCGCAGCTGGTCAAGGCCGGGCAGGCGGTGGTGGTGACGCAGGCCGAACTGCGCGGGCGGAGCTTCCAGGGCGCGGTGGCGCGCACCGCGGCGTCGATCGACACCGGCACCCGCACGATGCAGGTCGAGATCGCGCTGCCGAACGCCGACGGCAGGCTGCTGCCCGGCGCGTACGTGCAGGTGGCGCTGCCGTTGGCCTCCAGCGGCATGCTGACGATGACCACCAACACGCTGATGTTCCGCGGTGAGGGCACGCTGGTCGCGCTGGTCGACGAGACCAGCAAGGTGCGGTTGCGCAAGGTGACCCTCGGGCGCAACTTCGGCGACACCTTCGAGGTGCTCGATGGCCTCGGCGAATCCGATCGCGTGGTGCTCAACCCGCCGGACTGGCTCGCCGACGGCCAGCAGGTCTCGGTGGTGCCGGCGGCCACCGCATCGTCGCCGGCGGGCAAGGACCGGCTGTGACCGCAGCGCCGACGCGCACGCCGTCGCATGCGGCGGCCGTCCGCGGCACGCGGATCGCGCGCGCGGCCGCGCCCTGGGTGGCGTTGCTGCTGGCAGCCTGCGTCGCCGGGCCCGATTACCGCAAGCCGAGCGTCGAGCTGCCCGTCACCTGGAAGGTCGAGGCGCCGTGGCGCGAGAGCCGCCCCGACGATGCCACGCCCAAGGGGCCCTGGTGGCAACGCTTCAACGACCCGCGGCTGGACGCGCTGGCCGAGCAGGCGCTGGCCAACAGCCCGAGCCTGGCGATCGCCGAGGCGCGGCTGGCGCAATCGCGCGCGCTGCTGGCTGCCACCAGCGCCGCGGTGCTGCCGCAACTGGGCCTGAGCGCGCGCGCCACGCGGCAGAAGATCTCGGCCAACCGGCCGCTGTCGAACTACGGCTCGCCGAATTTCTCGACGGTGCAGAACGACCTCGTGCTGGCGATGTCGGTCAACTACGAGTTCGACCTCGCCGGCCGCGTCAGGCGCTCGATCGAAGGCGCCGGCGCGACGGTCGAGCAGGCAACCGCGGACTACGAGAACACGCGGCTGCTGCTGACCGCCGACCTGGCCGGCAACTACTTCAACCTGCGCGCGCTCGACATCGAGCGCGACGTCGTCGATCGCGCCGTCGCGCTGCAACGGCGTGCGCTGGAGCTGGTGAGCGCGCGCCACGAGCTCGGCGCATCCACCGGCCTGGACGTGGCGCAGCAGCAGGCGCTGCTCGACACCACGCTGGTGCAGCTCGACCTGCTCAAGCGCCAGCGCGATCAGTTCGAGCACGCGATCGCCGCGCTGGTGGGTGTGCCGGCACCGGGCTTCACGCTGCCGCCCGACACGCGCGAGCTGGCGCCGCCGGCGGTGCCGCTGGGCGTGCCGTCCGATGTGCTCGAGCGCCGTCCCGACATCGCGTCGGCCGAGCGGGCGATGGCTGCTGCGAACGCACAGATCGGCGTGGCCACCGCGGCCTTCTATCCCAGCGTGACGCTGAGCCCGGCGTTCGCCGGCGTCGAGAGCCGCTCGCTGTCGACGCTGTTCGATGCGCCGAGCCTGCTGTGGTCGGTCGGGTTGTCCGCCACGCAGGTGCTGTTCGACAACGGCCGCCTGAAGGCCGGCGTCGACTTCGCGCGCGCCGGCCATGCCGCGACCATCGCCAACTACCGGCGCGTGGTGCTGGTCGCGATGCAGGAGGCCGAGGACGGCATCACCGGTCTGGCGGCGCTGGAGCGCGCCGCCGCCCAGTCCCGCGCGGCGGTGGCCTCGGCGCGCCGCGTGCTCGAGATGTCGACCGCGCGCTACGAGGGTGGCGCGTCGGGCTATCTCGACGTCATCACCGCGCAGCAGGCGCTGCTGACCGGCGCCCGGCAGGTGGCGCAGCTCGACGGGCAGCGCATGCTGACCACCGTGTTCCTCATCAAGGCGCTCGGTGGCGACTGGCAGCGCGAGGCCGCTGAACGGGTGGGTACGGCCGGGCAGTGACCCCGCCGCGCCGACAAGCGGCACCGTATGTATCCGGCGTGTATCGGCGCGGTATTGCCGCGGCAATCGCAGCGCGTGCGCGCGAACCTGGGCATAGACTGCGGAGCATGAACGCGCGCGACCCCGGGCCGTTGGCCGACACACCCGCATGGGGCGCCGAAGCGCAGGCCATGTACCGCGCCGCGCAGGCCGTGTCGCGGCCCGGCGGCACGGCCGTGTTCGCACAGCTGGTGCACGATCTGGCCGACATCCTGCACGTCGCCACCGCGTTCGTCGCGGTGTTCACCGACCCCATGCGCAGCGAGCTGCACACGCTGGCGGCCGTGCTCGACGGCAAGCCGCTGCGCAACTTCGACTACGCGCTCGAGGGCTCGCCGTGCGCGCAGGTGGTCGGCCATGCCTATCGCCATGTCGCGCAGGGCGTGTCCAGCGAATTCAGGCCCGACACCATCTTCGCGGCCAAGGGCATGGACTCGTACGCAGCGTTCCCGCTGTTCGACAGCGCCGACGTGCCGCTGGGCCTGCTGGTCGCGATGGACCGCCGGCCGATCGCCGACGCCACGCTGGCCGAAGCGCTGCTGAAGATCTTCGCCGGGCGCATCGTCGCCGAGATCGAGCAGCTGCGCGCACACGAGGCGCTGCGCCGCTCCGAGTCGAGCTATCGCGCGATCTTCGAATCCGCCGAGATCGCGATCTTCATCCACGACTGGGACACCGGTGCGGTGCTCGACGCCAACCCGAAGGCCTGCGCCACCTACGGCTACAGCCCCGACGAGATGCGTCGCATCTCGGTGTCCGACGTCAGCTCGGGCGTGCCGCCGTACACCGGCGAGCAGGCGCTGCGCTACATCGAGCAGGCCAGGCAGGGGCTGAGCCCGGTCTTCGAATGGCACCGCCGCAACAAGGACGGCAGCCTGCACTGGGACGAGGTGCGGCTCAAGGTCGCGCACATCGACGGCAAGCCCCACGTGCTCGCGTACACGCACGACATCACCCAGCGCAAGGCTGCCGAGGCGCAGCTGCGCGCCAGCGAGGAGCAGTATCGCGCGATCTTCGATGCCTCGGCCGACCCGCTGATCCTGTGGGACAGCCAGTACCGCCGCGTCGACGTGAACCCGGCCTACGAGCGCGTCTTCGGCTGGACGCGCGACGAGGTGGTCGGCCGCAGCTGGGACCGCCCCGACGACGGCGACGCGTACGCAGAGCCGCGGCGCGACCTGGTGCGCCGCGCGCTGGCCGGCGAGACCTGCCGCGCCGAGCTGGCCTCGCGCCGCAAGGACGGCGCGATCATCCAGATCGAGGTGCACGCCACGCCGTTTCGCCACCGCGGCGAGCCGCACGTGCTGGCCATTGCGCGCGACGTCACCGAGCGCAAGCGCGCCGAGCAGGCGCTGCGTGCCAGCGAGGAGCAGTACCGCGCGATCTTCAACGCGTCGGCCGATGCACTGGTGCTGCGCGACGCGGACTTTCGCATCGTCGACGTCAATGCCACCTACGAGCGCATGAGTGGCTGGACGCGCGACGAGGTGCTCGGCCTCGACCGCATCGTCGCCAACCCGGCGGACGTGGCCCCCGCGATCCGCGCGCTGCACGAGCGCGCTCTCGGCGGCGAACCGATCGCGATCGACGTGCCGCTGCTGCGGCGCGACGGCACGCGCTACGAGATCGAGCTGCGCGGCATGCCGACCCACCACCGCGGCGAGCCGCATGTCCTGTACATCGGCCGCGACGTCACCGAGCGCAAGCGCGCCGAGCAGGCGCTGCGCGCCAGCGAGGAGCAGTACCGCGTGATCTTCGACGGCACCGCCGACGCGATGATCGTCTGGGATTCCGCCATGCGCATCGCCGACGTCAACGCAGCGTTCACGGCGCTCAGCGGCTACCGGCGCGACGAGGTGCTGGGCCTCGCGCTGCGCGACTTCATCGGCGGCTCGCACTCGCCGGCCGCGGTCGGCGCACCCCACCTGCCGCGCGGCTTCCTCGACGAGATCAGCACCGCGCGCTGCGAGCTCGGCATCGCGCGCGCCCTGCAGGGCCATACCGGCCAGCTGGAGATGCGCGCCGTGAACCGCGCCGGCCAGAGCATCGAGATCGAGATGCGCTACATGCCGATCGTGCATGGCAACCGCGCGCACGTGCTGTCGGTGGCGCGCGACGTCACCGAGCGCCGCGAGCGCGAGCGCGAGCTGCAGCGCAGCGCGGCGCGCCTGCGCGCCACGGTGGAGGCCGCGTTCGACAGCGTGATCGGCATCGACGGCGACGGCCGCATCGTCGAGTTCAACGCCGCGGCCGAGCGCTGCTTCGGCCACCGGCGCGAGCGCGTGCTCGGTCGCCAGCTCGCCGACGTGATCGTGCCGCCGCAGCACCGCGAGGGCCACACGAGCGGCCTGCGCCGCTTCCGCGAGGGCATCCCGCGCTCGATGGTCGGGCGCCTCGTCGAGACCACCGCGATGCGCGCCGACGGCACCGAGTTCCCGGTCGAGGTGGCGATCAGCGTGGCGCAAGTGCCCGAAGGCAGCATCTTCGTCGGCCACGTGCGCGACATCAGCGCGCGGCGCCGGGCCGAGGCCGAGCGCGCGGCGCTCGAGGCACAGCTGCGGCAGGCGCAGAAGATGGAGGCCATCGGCCAACTCACCGGCGGCATCGCGCACGACTTCAACAACATCCTGACCGCGGTGATCGGCTACCTCGTGCTCGGGCAGGAGCGCGCGGCCGCCGGCAACGACGCAAAGCTGGTGCGCCAGCTCGAATCGGCCCACATGGCGGCGCAGCGCGCGCGCGACCTGATCGCGCAGATGCTCACCTTCACGCGCCGCCAGGGTGGCGAGCGCCGCGCGCTGGCGCCCGGTGCGCTGGTGCGGCAGTCGCTGCAGCTGCTGCGCTCGACGCTGCCGTCGTCGCTGCAGCTGGAAGCACTTATCGGCGACGACGACACGCTGCCGGCCGTGCTGGCCGATGCGGTTCAGCTCGAGCAGGTGCTGTTCAACCTGTGCATCAACGCGCGCGACTCGATGGACGGCAGCGGCACGATCCGCGTCGGGCTGCGGCCGGTGCGCCACGCCGATCTGCGCTGCACCTCGTGCGGCGCCGCGGTCGGCAGCGGACCGTGGGTCGAGCTGAGCGTCGCCGATTCCGGCAGCGGCATCGCGCCGGAAGTGATGGAGCGGATGTTCGAGCCGTTCTTCTCCACCAAGGCCGTCGGCCGCGGTTCGGGCATGGGCCTGGCGATGGTGCACGGTATCGTGCACAACCATGGCGGCCACATCGTGGTCGATAGCGAACCCGGGCGCGGCTCGCGTTTCGGCGTGTTGTGGCCGCTGGCCGAGGCCGAGGCCGCGGCGGCCGCACCGACGCCGTCGGCGGCTGCCACGGCCGAGGGGCGGCTGAGCGGACGCGTGATGGTGGTGGAAGACGAGCCGCAGGTCGGCGCGGTGATGGCCGAGCTGCTGGCGGGCTGGGGGCTGCAGGTGGTGTCGATGCACGACCCGCTGAAGGCGCGCGACTGGCTCGCCGAGCCGACCAACGAGCTCGACCTGCTCCTCACCGATCACACCATGCCGCAGATGACCGGGCTGCAGCTGGCGCAGCACGCGAGCACGGTGCGCCCGGCACTGCCGGTGCTGCTCTACACCGGCGACCCCGAGACCGAGGAGTCGGCCGTGCTGCATCGCCACGGCGTGCGTGCGTTGCTGCGCAAGCCGGTCGAACCGCAGGCGCTGCGCACGCTGCTGCAGCGCTGGCTGGCCGCGGGCTGACGCTGCGCTACCGCGCTGATCCGTGGCGATCGATCACACGCCGGCGCGTCGGCTCGACAAGGCCATCGACCTCGGCGAGGTACGAGCGCAATTCACCGCGACTCAGGCCGAGGTCGCGCAGCGCGGCGTCGTCGAGTTCCCGCGCGTCGCGCGCCATCGCGAGATGCCAGGCGCCGATCAGGTCGCGCCACAGCGCGCGGCAGCGTGCGAGCCACTGGCGCGGTGGCAGCCACCACGGCTGCGGCGCGGGGGTCGTGCGGTCTTGCATCGGAGACTTTCGTGGGCTCTTGTTGCCGGTGTCACGGCAGGCGGCCGTCGAAACGGCCACCTGTCGCAACCGGCATCAGGCCGCCATCGGCATCGCGTCGGGCTGCACCGGCACCGCGTAGGTCAGGGGCGCCAGCGCCTGCTGGATGCGTGCCTTCTGCTCGTCGTCGAGCATCGAGAACAGCACGCGCTGGAAGCGCGGCTCCATCACGCCCGACACGATGTACTGCCAGCGGTAGGCCTTGAGCACCGTGGCCTCGACCTGGACCATGCGCCCGCTGTCGCTGGCCAGGCCGCTGATCTGGCCGAAGTAGCTGGCGTCGGCCTTGGCCTGCGCCTGCAGGATGCCGTCGACGGCCACCACCAGGTTGATCAGGTCGCCGACCGCCGCGTCGCGCGCGGTCTTGTCGAGCCGGGCGTCCTCGCGCAGCAGCTCGAGCTCGTCGAGCACGGCGTGCTGCGACTCCTCCTTCCAGTGGAACAGGAACACGTCCTTCCACAGCTCCGACAGGTTGGCGTCGGGTTCGATGCTGGCGCGGTAGTGCGCCTGCGTGAACAGCTCGATGTCCAGCGTCAGCGCGAGCACGGCCCAGGTGCTCGCACCGAGCACCGCCTGCGCCACCGCGTTGGCATCGGCCGTCGCCTGGTAGCCCGGCGGCATGTCGGCGGCCATCATCGCCTCGAGGCGGCGGAACAGCTCCTGGTGCTTGAGCTCCTCGTCGGTCATGCGCACCATGGCCTCGAAAGCCACCTGGTCGCCGAAGGCATGCTGGCGGCCGAGGTCGCTGACCTTGGCCGCGATGAAACGCTCGACCAGCCCGAAGATGTAGGCATAGGTGCGGCCCTGCACCTGGCTGAGCAGGCGCTTGTGCATCGGCGTCAGGAACGCGAGCTCGTCGACCAGCGACAGTCCCGCGGGCAGGAACGTCTTGCCGTAGTCGAACTGGCGGCCGCGGATGACGTCGCGCTCGATTTCCCAGCGCACGCGCTTGGAGACGTCGATCACGCGGGCATAGCGCTCGGTGTGGGTAGTAGTGTGCATGGTGTGAATCCTTTGCATGGGCGGTTGAATGGATCGCGCCGGCGGATCCGGCGTGCCGCTGCGCTCCCGCACGAACCGTGCATCGCCGCCGCGACGTGCGGCACTGTCGCGGCCTGCGGTATCGGCGATGCGTCGGCGCGTCGTCGGTGTGTAGCCAGTTTGTATTCGGGCCTACACAGCCGCAGGAGCGCACGGCAGAATTTCGCGCCATGGATGCATCGGCCCGGCTGTTGATCGTCGACGACGACCCGTCGATCCGCGCGATGCTGCGCGAGTACCTGCACGACCACGGCTACGCCGTCGCCGAGGCCGGCAGCGGCGCCCAGATGCGCCAGTGCATCGAGGCGCACCTGCCCGACGTCGTGCTGCTGGACATCAAGCTGCCTGGCGAAGACGGCCTGTCGCTCGCCAAGTACCTGCGCGAGCGCTACGACGTCGGCATCATCATGGTCACCGCCTCGGGCACCGTGATCGATCGCGTCGTCGGCCTGGAGGTGGGCGCCGATGACTACCTGCCCAAGCCGTTCGATCCGCGCGAGCTGCTGGCGCGGCTCAAGAGCGTGCTGCGGCGGATCCAGGCCAATCCCGCGGCCGACGCCGCCGGCCACGCGGCGGGCACGGCATCGCGCCAGCGCTTCGGGCGCTGCGAGCTCGACGTCGAGTCGCGCCGCCTCTTCGAGCCCGACGGCACCGAGGTGGCGATGACGGCGATGGAGTACGACCTGCTGCGCGTGTTCCTGGCCAACCCGAACCGCGTGCTGTCGCGCGACCAGCTGCTGATGCAGACGCGCAACCGCGAGTGGGAGCCGTTCGACCGCTCGATCGACATCCGCATCGGCCGCCTGCGCCGCAAGGTCGAACCCGATCCCGCCGGCGAGCCGCGCTGCATCCGCACGGTGCGCAACGCCGGCTACATGTTCGTGCCGGGCTGACGGCGCCGCCCGCTACACGCCGCGACGGCGCGCGGCCAGGCCTCTCATGGCCTCCCATGCCGGGAGGCGAGGCGCTGGCGCGGCCCGGCCCAGGCAGCAACTGAGCGGCGAGCCGCCCGGGCCGGTAGCGCCGCGCCGTTCGGTCACTTCGGCAACACGACGCTGTCGATGACGTGGATCACGCCGTTGCTGGCGACGATGTCGGCCGCACTGACTCTGGCGCCGTCGACTTCAACGCCGCTGCTGGTCGTGACCGTCAGCTCACTGCCCTGCACGGTCTTGACTTTGCCGGGCTTGATGTCCTTGGACATCACGGTGCCGGGCACCACGTGGTACGTCAGCACCGCGGTCAGCTTGGCCTTGTCGGCCAGCAGCGCGTCGAGTTGTGCCTTCGGAATCTTGGCGAACGCCTCGTCGGTCGGCGCGAACACGGTGAACGGCCCGGGGCCCTTCAACGTGTCGACCAGACCGGCCGCCTGCAGCGCGGTGGCCAGCGTCTTGAACTGGCCGGCATCGACAGCGGTGTCGACGATGTCCTTCGCGTGGGCCGTCAGCGCGGCCAGCGACAGCGCGATGGTGGCAATCAAGGTCTTCATGGATGCACTCCTTTTCGATCGTGGGTGGGTGGAAGAAAGCGGTCACGGCGCCGGCAGGAGCACGTTGTCGATCACGTGGATGACGCCGTTGCTGGCGAAGATGTCGGTGGCCACCAGTCCGGCCGTGCGGGCGCGTCCGTCGGTGATCTTCAAGTCCGCACCGACCGTGAACGCGCTGCCCTGCAACGTCGTCACCGCCGCGGGTTTGGGCAACGCCACCACGTCGGCGGCGTTCACGGCACCACCCAGCGCGTGGTAGGTCAGGATGCCGGCCAGGTCGGGACTCGCGAGCAGCTGCGCGGGGGTCAACGACAGCTCGGTGAGCGTCGACGTGAACGCGGCGTCGGTCGGCGCGAACACCGTGAACGGTCCGCTGCCGCTCAGCGTCGTGGCGAGGTTGGCGTTGACCACGGCCTGCACCAGCGTCGCAAACGTCGGGTTGGCCTGCGCCATCTGCACCACGGTGAGCACGCCAGGCGGCACCAGCACGCTGTCGACGACGTGGAGCACCCCGTTGCTGGCGGGCACGTTCCCGGTGGTTACGGCGGCCTGGTTGAGGACCGCGTCGGTGATCCGCACGCCGCCTGTCGTGGAGATGGCCAGCGTCGCCGCGGAGCCGTTGTAGTCATACAGCGTCGCCTGCGTGGCGCCGCCCGTAACCAGGTCGGCGGCCACCTTCTTCGTCGGCAACACGTGGTACTGCAGAATCTTGGCCAGCGTCGGCCCATCCAGCGCGTTGACCATCGCGGTCGCGCTGGCGAAGCCCAGGCGGGTCGCCAGCGTCGTGAACGCCGC
>DATIFD010000061.1:0-3193 GCA_035455385.1 Burkholderiaceae bacterium | reverse complement strand
CGCCAGTGCCGACAGACTGATCGCTGCTGCCGCGAGGCCGGCGATCGCCAGACCGAATTGCTTGTGCTTCATGTCGTGGACTCCTTGGTCAGGTCGGGTTGAACAGGAACGGACGCACCGGGCTTGGGGTTGACGCGCAAGCGAGCGGCACCCGGCTGCCAGCGCGCCCACAGCCTTCGCAACATGCCCATCACGCCGGTGGGCATCAGGTACATCAGGACGATCAGCAGCACGCCGTAGATCGCCGCCGGTGCGGACTTCGACAGCTCGTCGGCGATGTTGGGCACGTACTGGATGAAGATTGCGCCGAAGAAGGCGCCGGGGATCGACGCCAGACCGCCGACGACCATGCCCACCAGCAGGAAGATCGACAGCGGCAGCAGGAAACTGTCGGGCGAGACGAACGCGATCGCGATCGCCCCAAGCGCACCGCCGACGCCGGTGAACGCCGCCGACACGCCGAAGGTCAGCGACTTGAACATCGGCAGGTTGATGCCCATGGTCGCGGCGGCGATCGGATGGTCGCGGATCGCGATCAACGCACGCCCGACGCGGCCGCGCAGCAGGTTCCACGCCAGCACGAACATCACGACCGTGACCGCCAGCGTGAAGAAGTAGAGCCAGCGGTCGGCGTTGAACGGTTGGTCGAGGAAGCGGAACGTGAACGGCGGATCGGGCTTGACCAGCACGATGCCCTGCACGCCGCCGGTGTATTCCTCGAGATGCTTGTACTTGAGCAGTTGCGGCACCGCCAGCGCCAGCCCCAGCGTGGCCACCGCGAGATAGTGGCCGGACAGCCGCAGCGCCGGAAAGCCCATCAGGAAGCCGAACAGGAAGCACAGCGCGCCGGCCAGCGGCGGCGTCGCCCAGTAGGGCACGCCGAAGCGGTCCATCAGGATCGCGGCGCCGTAAGCGCCGATGGCGTAGAACGCGCCGTGCCCGAGCGAGATCTGGCCGTTGAAGCCGGTGAGGATGTTCAGGCCGAGGATCGCGATCGCGTACACCAGCACCAGGTTGAACTGGAACACGCGGTAGTTCTTGACCAGGAACGGCAGCACCAGCGCTGCCACCACCGCCAAGGCGACGGCGATCCACAGCCACTTCGGGCGCGCCGTTTGGCTCGTTGCGCTCATACCCGCGTCACCACCCGCTTGCCGAACAGCCCGCTGGGCATCAGCGTCAGGGTGCCGACGATCAGCACCAGCGCGACGGTCAGCTTGAGCTCGGTGCCGATCACGTAGGCGCCGAGCAGGTTCTCGAGCACGCCGACGATCAGCCCGCCGATCACCGCGCCCCACGGATTGTCGACGCCGCCCAGCAGCGCCGACGCAAAGCCGTAGAGCAGGATGCCTGCCATCATGTTCGGGTCGAGAAAGACGCTGGGCGCCACCATCATGCCGGCCAGCGACCCGATCGCGGCGGCGAAGCCCCAACCCACTGCGAGCATCCACGACACGCGGATGCCGACCAGGCGCGCCGACTCCGGGTTCTGTGCGGCGGCCCGCATCGCCAGGCCGACGGGCGTGAAGCGGAAGAATGCGTACAGCGTGACCAGCACCGCCAACATCACCAGGAACGAGCCGGCCTCGTGCGCCGAGAAGTAGGTGGTCTTGAGCATCGACTCCTGCGGGAACGGGCTGGGGAAGGCCTTCACGGTGTGATCGAAGATCCAGCCCGACAGCGCGTTGAAGATCAGCAGCAGGCCGATGAACACATTGACGTTGGTCAGCACCGGCGCCTTCTCCACCGGACGCAGGATCACGCGCTGGATCAGCAGCCCGCCGGCGAACGAGATGCCGAACGTCAGTGCGAACGCCACCCAGTACGGCACCCCGCGCTGGATCAGCGCCCAGGCGATGAACGTGCTGAAGGTGGCCATCTCGCCCTGGGCGAAGTTGAGGTGGTGCGTGGCCTGGTAGATCATCACCAGCGCGAGCGCCACCGAGCCGTAGATGCAGCCGTTGGCCAGGCCCGAGAAGATCTGGTGCAGGAAGGCTTCCATGTCATTCGGCGCCGGGCCGCTCCCAAGCCGAATGAGCACCCCCTCGGGGGGCAGCGAGCACGGCGAGCGCGGGGGCCGTCATTTCTAGACTCCCAGGTACGCGCGGCGCACCGACTCGTCGGCCATCAGCTCGCGGCTGGTGCCCGCCAGCGCGACGCGCCCGGTCTCGAGCAGATAGGCGCGATCGGCCAGTTCGAGTGCCAGTTTTGCGTTCTGTTCCACCAGCAGCATGCTGACGTTGTCCTGCGTGTTGATGTCGCGCAGGATGCGGAAGATCTCCGCCACGATCTTCGGGGCCAACCCGAATGACGGCTCGTCCAGCAGCAGCAGCTTGGGCCGCAGCATCAGCGCGCGGCTGATCGCCAGCATCTGCTGCTCGCCGCCGGAGAGCGTGCCGGCCTGCTGGTGGCAGCGCTCGCCGAGTCGGGGAAAACGCGAATACATGCGCTCGACGTCCTCGGCAACGCGCCACCGGTCGCGCCGCACGTGGGCGCCCAGGCGCAGGTTCTCCTCGACCGACAGCGCGGTGAAGGTGCCGCGGCCGTCGGGCACGTGCGCAACGCCCAGACGCACCACTTCCTCGGTGGCCTTGCCCACCAGCTGCTGGCCCTCGAACAGCGCGCTGCCGCTGGTGCGCACCATCTGGCAGATCGCACGCAGCGTGGTGGTCTTGCCGGCACCGTTGGCGCCGAGGATGGTGGTGATGCGGCCGCTCTGCAGCGCAAAGCTGATGCCGTGCAGCACCTGGGTCGCGCCGTAGGCCGCGTGCAGGTCCTTGACGTCGAGCAGGTCAGGCACTGGTGCCGGCTCCCAGGTAGGCCTCGATCACGTCGGGGTGGTTCTGGATGTGCTCGGGCGTGCCCTCGGCGATCTTGCGTCCGAAATTGAGCACCACGATGTGGTCCGACAGGCTCATGACCAGGCTCATGTGGTGCTCGACCAGCAGCACCGTGATGCGCCACCGGTCGCGGATGTCGCGGATCACGTCGTCGAGCGCCTCGAGCTCCTCGTGGTTGAGCCCGGCGGCCGGCTCGTCGAGCATCAGCAGCCTCGGTTCGGCGGCCAGCGCCCGCCCGAGCTCGATGCGCTTCTGTGTCGCGAACGGCAGATCGCCGGCCAGGCGATCGGCGAACGGCAGCAACTGCAGGTACCCCATGATCTCGTGGGCGCGCTCGCGCAGGCGCTTCTCCT
>DATIFD010000060.1:0-12555 GCA_035455385.1 Burkholderiaceae bacterium | reverse complement strand
CGCGGTCGAGCAGCTGCGCCAGGTGCTCGACAGCGCCGAATGGCGCGACCCGCGCTTCGCCCGGCGCGCCGCGGTCACCTGACGAACCGAAGCCACTACATGACGACTCCCGACCTGCCCGCCGACATCGTCCGCGACGAGCGCGCCCAGCTCGACTTCTCGCGCGACATGAGCTATTCGGACTACCTGCACCTCGACGCCGTTCTGTCGGCGCAACATCCGCGCTCGCCCGACCACAACGAGATGCTGTTCATCGTGCAGCACCAGACCAGCGAACTGTGGATGAAGCTGATGCTGCACGAGCTGCAGGCCGCCGTCTCCCGCATCGCCGGCGACGATCTGGCCCCGGCGTTCAAGATGCTGGCGCGCGTCAGCCGCATCATGGAGCAGCTGGTCCACGCCTGGGACGTGCTGAGCACGATGACGCCACCGGAGTACTCGGCCATTCGCCCGTATCTCAGCTCGAGCAGCGGGTTCCAGAGCTGGCAGTACCGCTGCATCGAATTCATGATGGGCAACAAGAATGCCGCGATGCTCAGGCCGCATGCGCACAACCCAGAGCGCCTGGCGCAGGTGCAGGCGGCGTATCAGGCGCCATCGCTGTACGACGAGGCGCTGCGCCTGCTCGCGCGGCGCGGGCTGCCGGTCCCGCCGCACCGGCTGCAACGCGACTGGACGCAGCCCTATGCGGCCGACGAGCAGGTCGAGCAGGCCTGGCTCGCGGTCTACCGCAACCCCGCCGCGCAGTGGGACCTGTACCAGCTCGGCGAGGAGCTGGTCGACCTGGAGGACGCGTTCCGGCTCTGGCGGTTTCGCCACGTGACCACCGTCGAGCGGGTGATCGGTTTCAAGCGCGGCACCGGTGGCACCAGCGGCGTCGGCTACTTGCGCAAGATGCTCGACGTCACGTTGTTCCCGGAGCTGTGGCGGCTGCGCACGAATCTGTAGCGCCCCCGCGCGGGGCGCCCCGGGGCGTCAGGTCATCCAGCGCGCGGCTGCGGCCTCCACCAGGGCGGCCATCGGCGGGTGCTCGCGCCGTTGCCGGCGCAGCCAGGTGGCATCGTTGCCGTCGGTGAGCGACTCGCGAATCAGGTTGCAGGCGTCGAGCCCCTGCAGATCGAGCGCGTGCGGCTCGATGCGCGCCAGCGTGCGGATGATGTCGTCGCGCAATTTGCTGCGCTGCTTGCTCTTGGGGTCGACGATCTCGCCGTCGAGGCCGAAGCGGCAGGCTTGGAAGCGGTTGAAGGTGTAGACGAGGTAATCGTCCTCGGCCGGTTCGAAGGGCCGCTCCTCGCGCAGGTACCGGCACAGGCTCTGCAGGTAGCACGCCAGCGCCGCCGCCTTGTCCACCTGCAGCGGCGTGTCGCACACCCGCAGCTCGATGGTGCCGTACTCGGGCTTGGGGCGGATATCCCAGTAGAAGTCCTTCATCGACTGCACGACGCCGGTGCTGGTCATCTTGTCGAAGAACTGGCCGAACCCCTCCCAAGTCAGCACGAACGGCGCCCGGCCCGACAGCGGAAACGCGAACACCGAGTTCAGCCGCGCCGAGTGGAACCCGGTATCGACGCCCTGCACGTACGGCGACGACGCGGCCAGCGCGATGAAGTGCGGCACGTAGCGCGACAGCGCGTGCAGCAGCCACAGTGCCTCGTCGCCGTTGGGCACGCCCACGTGCACGTGCTGGCCGAACACCGTGAACTGCTTGGCCAGATAGCCGTACAGCTCGCTGATGTAGCGGAACCGCTCGGTCGGGAAGATGCGCTGCTCGCTCCAGTGCTGGTAGGGGTGCGTGCCGCCGCCGGAGATCGCGATGTTGACCTTGCGCGCGGCGCGCGACATCTGCGAACGCAGGTCGCGCAGCTCGTCGCGCAACGGCGTGTAGGCGCGCTGGATCGAGGTGCCGATCTCGATCATGCTGCGCGTGATCTCCGGCTTGACGTCCCATTCGCCGCTGTGATCGGCCAGCTCGCGCAGCAGGTCTTCGGCCCGCGGCGTGAGGTCGAAGTCGTGGGTGTCGAGCAGCTGCAGCTCCAGCTCGACGCCGAGCGTCAGCGGCTGCGAGGCGGCAAAGGCTTCGAGTGCCATGGGCTATCGCTCGTGCGGTTCGTCGTCGACGACCTCGCCGACGAGGCGCTTCAGCGGCCACAGGGTCCACAGCGGACCGCTCAGCTGCATCAGCGTGGTGGCGATCAGCAGCGCCTGGATCACCGCCGGCTCGGCGCCCGGCAACTGCGTGCGCCAGCCGAACGAATCGGCCACCAGCATCACCGACAGGCTGCTCATCGGCTGCAAGGCCAGCGTCAACGCGGCGGCCTGACGCCACGACAGGCCGCTGGGCCGCGCGGTGGCAAAGATGGCCGCACCCTTGCCGATCAGGCGCGCCAGCACGATGGCCAGCACCCAGGGCCACAGCGCGCGCCAGTCCTCCACCGTGGAAAGCAAGCCGAAGCTCACGAACAGCATCACCGTCAGCGCGGCGCCGGCGCTGCCGAGGTAAGGTTGTACGGTCAGCCGGTGGCGCATGCGCGAGCGCGCGGTCATGCCGGCCACCAACAGCGCGACAAACGGCGACAGTCCCCAGGCGGTGGCCAGCAACGCGGCCACGATCACCAGCGCCAGCTGCAGCACCGGCATGGTCGCCGCCTCGTCGTGCAGGCGGCCGAGGCGGTCGAGGAGCACGCCACTCGCCAGACCGAGCAGCAGTGACCCGAAGATCACTGCGCCGGCGTTGGCCAGCAGCGTCAGCGACTCCGGCGCCGACAGCACGCGCGTGTGCGCGAGCACCGGCCACAGCTTGATCGCCAGGATCGCCAGCACGCAGTTGATCGCGCTGAGCATCAGCAGCCGTTCTGCCACCTGGCCACGCGGCCGCGCTTCGAGAAATGTCGCCATCGTGATCACCGGCGAGGTGGCCGCTGCACAAGCCGCCGCTGCCGCGGCGCTGGCCCTCGGCGCGCCCAACGCCACCAAGGCAAGCCAGACCGCGACCCCGGCGGCGATCGCTTCGAGCGCGCTGCTCGCCGCCAGCCACCGGTTGTCGAGCAGCCAGCGCGGCCGCAGCCGCGTGCCGAGCTCGAACACCAGGGCCGCGACGGCCAGGTCGATCAGCGGCTTCCAGGGGTCGATGTCGGTGCGCTGCAGCAACCCCAGCGCGGCGGGGCTGGCGATCGCACCGACCAACAGGTAACCCAGCAACCGCGGCAGGCGCAGGCGCCGGTGCAGCAGGCTGGCCAGCACCAGCGCGGCCAGCACGACCACTGCCAGACCGAGCACGGGGTCGGCGCCGCGCAGCCCGGCCAGTGGGGCGCGCAGCACGGTGATGAACCAGTCGACGATCTGTGGGTACAAGGGCGGTTCCGGATGGGTCGGGCCGAAGCGCCCGGCATCTTGCATTCGCAGGGGCCCGAACGCGAGACAAACTTCGGGTCCGACGCCTCTGAGGGGTCTTGCCCTTGAAGGTTCGCCGCTGCACCCCCAAATGCCGCGCCGGACCGCTGCCATCGTCCGGATCAACCCTCGCCTCTACACCCGCATGAGCAAACAGACCCATTCCTTCCTGGCCGAAGTCAAGCAGATCCTGCACCTGGTCACCCACTCGCTGTACTCCAACAAGGAGATCTTCCTGCGCGAGCTGATCTCCAACGCGTCGGACGCCTGCGACAAGCTGCGCTTCGAGGCGCTCGACAATGCCGCGCTGTACGGGGATGCGCCCAACCTCGAGGTGCGCGTGCTGTTCGATCCGCAGGCCAAGACGCTGACCATCCGTGACAACGGCATCGGCATGAGCGAGAGCGAGGCGATCGAGCACCTCGGCACGATCGCCAAGAGCGGAACGCGCGAGTTCATGGCCAGGCTCGAGGGCGAGCAGAAGAAGGACGCCAGTCTGATCGGCCAGTTCGGCGTCGGCTTCTATTCGGGCTTCATCGTCGCCGACCGCATCACGGTGGAGACGCGTCGTGCCGGGCTGCCGGCGGACCAGGGCGTTCGCTGGAGCAGCGAAGGCATCGGCGACTTCGAGGTCGAGGCCATGACCAAGGCCGCGCGCGGCACCGACGTGATCCTGCACCTGCGCGACGGCGAGGAGGACTTCCTGCGACCGTGGAAGTTGAAGTCGATCATCTCGCGCTACTCCGACCACATCTCGCTGCCGATCCTGATGCGCAAGGAGAAGTGGGACGAGGAGAAGAAGGAGAACGTGCCCAGCGACGAGTGGGAGACCGTCAACAAGGCCGCGGCGCTTTGGACGCGCCCGAAGAGCGAGATCACCGACGCGCAATACCAGGAGTTCTACAAGCAGATCAGCTACGACAGCGAGCCGCCGCTGGCCTACACGCACAACCGCGTCGAGGGCCGCAGCGAATACACGCAGCTGCTGTACATCCCGGCCAAGGCGCCGTTCGACCTGTGGAACCGCGAGAAGCGCGGCGGCGTCAAGCTGTACGTGAAGCGCGTGTTCATCATGGACGACGCCGAAGCGCTGATGCCGGTGTACCTGCGATTCGTCAAGGGCGTGGTCGATTCGAGCGACCTGCCGCTCAACGTAAGCCGCGAGCTGCTGCAGGAGAGCCGCGACGTCAAGGCGATCCGCGAGGGCTGTGCCAAGCGCGTGCTGTCGATGCTGGAGTCGCTGGCCGACAGCGACAACGCCGACGAGAAGGCCAGGTACCAGAAGTTCTGGCACGAGTTCGGCGCGGTGCTGAAGGAAGGCGTCGGCGAGGATTTCGCCAACCGCGAGCGGCTGGCCAAGCTGCTGCGCTTCGCGTCGACGCACGCCGACGAAGGCGTGTCGTTTGCCGACTACGTCGGCCGCATGAAGGAAGGGCAGCAGCCGATCTACTACATCACGGCCGATAGCCTCGCGGCGGCCAGATCGAGCCCGCAGCTCGAGATCTTTCGCAAGAAGGGGATCGAGGTCCTGCTGCTGACCGATCGGGTCGACGAGTGGATGCTGTCGCACCTGTACGAGTTCGAGGGACACCCGCTGCAGAGCGTGGCCAAGGGCGCGGTTGACCTCGGCAACCTGCAAGACGAGGCGGAGAAGAAGCAGGCCGACGAGGCGGCCGAGCGGGCCAAGCCGCTGGTCGACAAGCTCAAAGCCGCGTTGAAGGATCGCGCCAAGGACGTGCGCGTGACGGCGCGACTGGTCGATTCGCCGGCGTGCCTGGTCGTCGAAGAGGGCGACATGAGCGCGCATCTGGCGCGGCTGCTCAAGCAGGCCGGCCAGGACGCGCCGAAGTCGATGCCGATCCTCGAGATCAACCCGCAGCACGCGCTGATCCAGCGCCTGGGCAGCGACGGCGCGCCGTTCGACGACCTGGCGCACATCGTGTTCGACCAGGCGTGGCTCGCCGAAGGCGGCCAGCTCGACAACCCGGCCGCGTACGTGCAGCGGGTAACCCGGTTGCTGGCCGGCCCGCCGACCTGAAGCACGACGGGCTACAGCGCGAGCGGGTCTTCCTGCATGGCCTCGATCTGCTCGCGCAGGCCCTGCGTCTGCTGCGACCAGTAGGCGTCGCTGCCGAACCAGGGAAACGCCGCCGGAAACGCCGGATCGCTCCAGCGCTCGGCCAGCCAGGCGCTGTGATGCAGCATGCGCAGCGTGCGCAGCGGCTCGATCAAGGTCAGTTCGCGCCGGTCTAGGCGCATGAACGCGTCGTAGCCTGCGAGCACGTGCTGCAGCTGCGAACGCATCTCCTGGTGCGAGCCCGACAGCAGCATCCACAGGTCCTGCACGGCGGGGCCGCTGCAGCAGTCGTCGAGGTCGACGATGTGCGGGCCTTCGTCGCGCCACAGGATGTTGCCCGGGTGGAAGTCGCCGTGCAGGCGCAGCGTCGAAAGCGGCGCGACGCGGTCAAACGCAGCCTCGACCAGGGTCAACGCGGTGCGGCCGGCATCCACAAACGCGGCTCGCTGCGCGTCCGCGATGAGGCCGCCCTCGAGCAAGCGCCGCAACGGCCGATGGCCGTACGTGACCGCATCGAGGCGGCGCCGTACCCGGAAAGGTTGCCGCGCGCCGACGGCATGGACACGCCCGACGAAGCGGCCGAGCCAGGTCAGCACCGCCGGGTCGTCGAGTTCCGGGCCGTGTCCGGCCCGCCGCGGGTAGGCGCTGAAACGGAACTGCGCATCCGACTCGACCCAGCAGGCCAGCGTCGGTGGCTCGCCGAGGCAGTGCAGGTCGATCGGCGGCGACGCCTCGGGCCGCAGCGTCAGCGGCGCGACGACCGGTATCTCATCCTGCGCGAGCTGCAGCGCGAAGTGGTGCTCTTCGAGGATCTGGGCGTCGCTCCAGCGCCCCGGGCGATAGAACTTCGCCACCATCGCCGAGCCGTCCTCCAACATCACCTGGAAGACGCGGTTCTCGTAGGAATTGAGCTGCAGCAGTCGGCCGTCGCCGCGCCAACCCACGCTCTGCAGCGCGTCGAGCACCCGCTGCGGCGTCAATCGATCGTACGGATGCAGGGCCGTCATGGCCCGCATCCTACGGGGGTCGACAAAGGCGCTTCAGTGGCGCGTGGTTGCCGCAGACGCGTGCTGCGGCTGATCGACCACGACCGCACCGCCTTCGGGCGGCGGCTCGGTGGGCGGCTCGGTCGGCGGACCTTCGTGCACCTCGAGGCCGGGGCGTTCCACTGCTCCGCCAAGCGTGCCGAACTCGCTGCTGCCCGACGATTCGCCGCGGTTGTCGGGTGCGAAGAACGAGTCCTGGAAGAAGTTCGAGTCCTGCCACAGCGTGGCGCGATCGCGTCGTCGGCTCGGCGTGGCGGCGACGGAGGCCACCTCGCGTCGCGGGTGCACCGGTGGCGGCGTGGCGGGCTGCGGCCCGCGCGACGATGCGGCGCTCTGCGGCACCAGCAGCTGCAACTCTGGGATCGACGGCATGTGATCGACCGGGCAGCGCAAATAGCGCACGCGGCACGCCGCCAGCACCGCCTGCTTGATCTGCATGACGCGCCGCGAATTGCCGCGATCGGTGTCGAGGTCGATCGCTGCCAGCACGCGGCCATTGGCACTGCACACCGCGAACGTGACGTGAATGGCCCCCAGCAGCTCATACCAGTAACGCACTTCCGCCGGATCGGTAGGCTGGCAAAAGCGCACCAGCGGCAGCTTGGACAGCACGATGTGATGCGGTAGCGCTTCGCGCAACTGGCGGTAGACGCGCCGCTCGTCGGTGCTGAACACCGGACGTGCCGACAGGTTCCACTCCGTCGGGAGCGGCGCAATCTTGGCTGCGCGCGGGCGCAGCGCGTACCACACGATCGCCGGCGCCAGCACCGCCACGGCCACCAGCGCCACGATCCAGGGAAGCATCTGCTGCATGTCGGTAGCCATGTTAACCGCAGCGCGCAGGCCTTAGACCCCGTGCTTGCGTGCTGCCGGGCCGGATGGCGGCGCCGCCTCGCCCGGGACGTAGGGTCACCGGCGCGCCGCCAGCGTGGCGAGCGCGCGCTTCAGGCGCTCCATGCGGCGAGCGTGCTGCTTGAGCCTGTAATCCCACTCGGCAGCGCTCGTCTCGACCATCTGCTCGACCTGCGAGGCCATTGTGTCGGCAGGCAGCTTGAGCAGGGCCTGGGCCTCTGCGCCGTCGCGCTCCACAACGGCGCCGGCGTGCCGCGCGATCCGCAGCATCGGGGCGTTCTCGCTCAGCGCATGGATCAGCAGCGTGCGCACGCCGCGATTGCGCGCATGCAGCACGGCGAGGTCGAACAATCGCTTGCCATAGCCGCGTCCGCGCGCATTGGCGGCCACGGAAACGCCGAACTCCGCGCTTGCGCCCGCGGCCAATTCGTCCTCGGGCGGATAGGCCAGGTGCGCCATGGCCAGCAGGCGCAGTCGCCGGTTGAAGATGCCCAGCAGTTCGTCGCGTTCGAAGTTCAGCGTCTCGACGTAGCGGCGGATCTGCTCGTCGGAAGCAGCGTGGCCAAACCGCAGGTACCGGTCGTGCTCCGGCAGCGCCAGCAGGTGGTCGGCGACGCGGTCGCGGTGCCGTGGCGCGAGCGAACGGATGGGCACCCACACGGGCGCCTCGGTAACGGGCCTCGGAGTCTCGGGCGGGGGTTGGCTGTGGACGAGCGAGTCGAGCAGGGGCATGACGGTTACCTAGGGTTTACCCGCATCCTAATCAAGATTCCGGAATGGGCTCGTGCCCCTAGTGCCGAGCGGCGGCAAGTGCTTGTGACGGGGTCGGCTATACTGCGCGGCTTTCCCCGCTGGTAGAGCCGCCGTGCCATGGCGCCGATGGGAGGCTGCGAGTACAAGCAGCGCCCCCGAGGTCGGCACGGAGCCACCCGCCTGGATTCCTGGCGCGAAGCGGCGCGCCGACAGCAGAAAGACCCTCATGAAGACCTTCAGTGCCAAACCGGCCGAAGTGAAGCACGAGTGGTTTGTGCTCGATGCCACCGACAAGGTGCTCGGACGTGTCGCCAGCGAAGTGGCACTCCGGTTGCGCGGCAAGCACAAAGCCATCTTCACGCCTCACGTCGACACCGGTGATTTCGTCATCGTCGTCAACGCGTCCAAGATCCGCGTCACCGGCAACAAGGCCGAGCAGAAGATGTACCACCGTCATTCGGGCTACCCCGGCGGCATCTACTCGGTCAAGTTCAAGGATCTGCAAGCCAAGCACCCCGATCGCGCGCTGCAGAAGGCCGTCAAGGGCATGCTGCCCAAGGGCCCGCTGGGCTACGCGATGATCAAGAAGCTCAAGGTGTACGGCGGCGCCACGCACCCGCACACCGCACAGCAGCCGCGCGCGCTGCAGATCTGAAAGGTTTCCGACGATGATAGGCAATTGGAACTATGGGACGGGCCGTCGCAAGTCTTCGGTGGCGCGGGTATTCCTGAAGAAGGGCAAGGGCGAGATCACGGTCAACGGCAAGGTGCTGGAGCAGTATTTCGGCCGCCAGACTTCGATCATGGTGGTCAAGCAGCCGCTGATGCTCACCAACAACGATGGCGCCTTCGACATCCACGTCAATGTGCATGGCGGCGGCGAGTCGGGACAGGCGGGCGCGGTTCGTCATGGCATCACGCGCGCGCTGATCGACTACGACACGGCGCTCAAGCCCGAGTTGAGTCGCGCCGGGTTTGTCACGCGCGACGCGCGCGAGGTCGAGCGCAAGAAGGTCGGATTGCACGGCGCGCGCCGGCGCAAGCAGTTCAGCAAGCGCTGAGCGGGCAATTCGAAACGCACCACCCCACGCAGGCCGCTACCATGCGGCCTCGTGCGTTTCTGAGGCCGCCCTTTCTTCGCATGCGCTGGAAGCTCTACCGCCGTCGGCTGTCGATCAGCGCGCCGCGTGTCATCGTCACGCGGCACCTGCCATGGCCCTTGCGCTGGGCCGTGATTGCGCTGGTGTTCGGCTTCTCGGCAGCGATCGGGCTGTGGGCGTTCGAATTCGGCAAGGAGATCGCCGGTCTCGACCGTGACGCCAAGGAAGAACTGGCCCGTCTTCGTGTCGAAGTGCAACAGCTGCGAGAGCAGCGCGACAAGGCGCAAGGCGTCGCCGACTCGTCCGAGAGCCTGCTGAAGGCCGAGCGCGCGACCCAGGAGCGGCTGGCGCAGCAGCTGAAGGAGCTCGAAACCGAGCATCTCGCACTGAAGGGCGACCTCAGCTTCTACGAACGCATGTTCCCGGCGTCGGGCGGCGACAAGGTTGCCGTGCGCGCGTTGCAGGCCGAGACACGGGCGCCCGGTCAGCTGCGCTACCAGATGCTGGTGATGCAGAACGGCAAAGCCAAGAACGAGTTCAGTGGCCGCTACGAGTTGACCCTGGCGGGCACGGTCGACGGACAACCGTGGAGCCAACCGATCGACGGTGCCAAGCCCTTGCAGCTGAAGCAGTACGCTCGGGTCGAGGGTCTGGTGGAGTATCCCGAACAGGCGGTGATCAAGACGCTGGAGGTCAAGGTCATCGACCAGTCCGGTGACGTGAAGGCGACGCAGTCCGTACAACTCTGAGGCGCAGCAATCAGCGCCGATCGATCGTTGGAGAGCCCATGTTCAATTCCAAGAAGTCGCAACCGCCCATTCGCACCCTGATCGGCGAAGGCTCCGTACTGCAAGGCGAGATCCGCTTCGGCGACGGTCTGCGAATCGACGGCGAGGTGCGCGGCGACGTCATTGCCGGCGATGGCGCAGCCAGCCTGGTGGTGATCAGCGAGAAGGCCAAGGTCATCGGCCGGGTGCACGCCGCCCACGTGATCGTCAACGGTGAGGTGCAGGGCCCGATCGAGTCGCACGAACTCCTCGAGCTGCAGCCCAAGGCCCGTGTGGTCGGTGACATCCGCTACGAGGCGCTCGAGATGCACCAGGGCGCCCAGGTCGACGGCGAATTGCGACCGCTGAAGGCCGCCGAGCGCGCGCCGCTGGTGCTGGCTGCGTCCAACGGCGCTTGAATCGGTCGCCGCTGGCCCCAGCTCAGGGGAAGACCCTGTGCGCTTGCGGGCACAGTTGTTGGCCTACACTGCGCGGGTCGTTGAAGGAGCCGAGATGACTGCCGTCGCCGAAACCCTGCAAGAAATGCCAGCGCCGCTGATCTTCACCGACAGCGCGGCCGCCAAGGTCAAGGAGCTGGTCGACGAAGAGGGCAATCCCGAGCTCAAGCTGCGCGTGTTCGTGCAGGGTGGTGGTTGCTCGGGTTTCCAGTACGGCTTCACCTTCGACGAGGCCATCAACGACGACGACACGCAGATGACCAAGAACGGCGTCACGCTGCTGATCGACGCGATGAGCCTGCAATACCTCACTGGCGCCGAGATCGACTACAAAGAAGACCTTCAGGGCGCGCAGTTTGTGATCAAGAACCCCAACGCCACCACGACCTGCGGCTGCGGCTCGAGCTTCTCGGCCTGAGCCGATCAAACATGTGGAGTGGCCGCGCACCAGCGCGGCCGTTTTGCATTCGGGGCCCAGACAATCCGGATCAGGCCGGGTAGAGACAGCCGAGCACCCGCGGTCCTCTGGCGCCGGTGACATCGGGGCGGTTGCCGGGCCGCCGTGCCACGAACTCGCGCGCCAACCACGCGAACGCCACTGCCTCGACCTGCAGCGGTGGCAGGCCGAGCGCATCGGTCGTGTGGACCCGCCAGCCGGGCAGCAGCGCGCCCAGGCGGGCGAGCAGGTGGCGGTTGTGCGCGCCGCCTCCACATACCCAAAGCCCGCGCGCGTCCGGCAGGTGCTGCTGCAATGCGTCGGCCACCGAGCGGGCCGTCAGTTCGGCCAGCGTCGCCTGCACGTCGGCCGGCGCCAGCGGGCGACCGTGGGCCGCCAGCTGGGTCTTCAGCCAGGCCGGCTGGAACACGTCGCGCCCTGTGCTCTTGGGTGCCTGGCGCTGGAAGTAGGGCTCCGAAAGCATCCGCTGCAGCAACCCTGCGTCCACCTGACCGGTGGCGGCCCAGCGACCCTCGGCATCGTAGGGCGCGTTGCGCTGTTCGGCCACCCAGGCATCGAGCAGCACGTTGGCCGGGCCGGTATCGAAGCCGCCAATGCGGCCGTCGGCGTGTAGCAGCGTCACGTTGGCGATGCCGCCGAGGTTCAGCACCGCGCGCGGCTCGCCGGCGGCCCCGAATCGGTCGGCATGGAAGGCGGGCACCAGTGGAGCACCCTGACCGCCGGCGGCGAGGTCTCGGCTGCGCAGGTCGCACACCACGTCGATGCCGCACCGCTCGGCGAGCAGCGCGCCGTTCAACAGCTGGATCGAGAAGCCGCCAGCCGCATCGTGCGGGCAATGGCGCACCGTCTGCCCGTGGGCGCCGACAGCACGCACGTCGACGCGCTGCAGTCCGGTGCGGGCGAGCAGGTCGTCGGCCACGTCGGCGTACGCGCGTGCGACCTGCAGCGCCGCGGCCGCCGCCTGCTCCAGCTCGTTCGCCTGCGGCTGGTTCAGCGCCAGCAGCCGCTCGCGCAGCGGCGTCGCGAACGGATGATGGACATGGCCGCGCACCTGCATCGCCGGCGCGTCATCGTGTGCCCACTGCACCGCGACGCCATCGATGCCGTCGAGCGACGTGCCCGACATCAGGCCGAGGAAGACGCTCATGCCGCTGCCCGCGACCAGCGCCGCCCGGAGGCTACTCGCCCTGGCCGGGCGAGTCGCGCAAGGTCTCGGCGATGTCGAGCTGCTGCTGCACCTCGCGCACCGCTTCCTCGAAGCGCGGGCGCAGTGCGGCGGTGATCTGCACCGTCTCGGCGCTGCGGGCGATGCGCGTCGGGTCCTGGTGCTGACCGTGCACGCGGAACTCGAAGTGCAGGTGTGGCCCGGTGGCCCAGCCGGTGGCGCCGACGAGGCCGATGCGCTGTCCTTGCTCGACGCGCTGGCCCTGCCGCACCTCGATTCGGCTGAGGTGGGCATACAGCGTCTGCCTGTCGTTGCCGTGCGCGACCTGCACCACGTTGCCGTAGCCGTTCTGCCAACCGGTGAACTGCACCCAGCCATCGCCGACCACGCGCACCGGCGTGCCGGTGGGCGCCGCGGAGTCGACCCCACCGTGCTGGCGCCAGGTGTTGAAGATCGGATGCATGCGCATCGAGAAGCCCGAGGTGACGCG
>DATIFD010000059.1:0-5029 GCA_035455385.1 Burkholderiaceae bacterium | reverse complement strand
CGCGGCCAGCGCCTCATCGTCGACGCCCTCGCGCCGGAACTCCTCGATCACCGCTTCGGCGTAGCCGCCGTCGGACGGCAGGGTGCGCTCGACCTGGCCGTGGTCGGCGAAGGCCAGCAGCGTTTTCTCCGGCAGCGTGTTGATCGTTCCGGGTGCCGCCAGCGCCTGAACGTACAGCGTGTCCGGCGCCGCCGGGTCCTTGGTTCCGGTGCTGGCCCACAGCAGACGCTGCGCTCGCGCCCCGGCGGCGGCGAGGCGCTGCCAGCGCTCCGACGCCAGCCATTCGCAGTGCGCCTTGTAGGTGCGCATGGCGATGGCGATGCCCAGGCGATTGTGGAACGCCGACGAGATCTCCTGCTTCACCGCCACGTCCCAGCGGCTGACGAAGAGCGATAGCACCGATGCCACGTTCGGGTCGAGACCCTTCGCCAGCCGGCGCTCGATGGCGCGCACATAGGCCTCGGCCGCGGCCCGCACGTGCTCGCGCGAGAACAGTAGCGTGACGTTGACCGGCACGCCGTCGAAGATCACCTCCTCGATGGCTTCGACGCCCTCGGGGGTGCCCGGAATCTTGATGAACAGGTTCGCCTTGCCGGCCTTCGCATGCAGCCGGTTCGCGGCCCGAATGGTGTGCGCCGCGTTGTGGGCCAGCAGCGGCGACACCTCGAGCGACACCCAGCCGTCCACACCCTGACTGGCAGCGAAAGCGGGCCGGAAAAGGTCGGCCGCCTGCGTCAGGTCTTCGAGCGCAAGTTCGAAGAACAGGTCCTCTTCGGACAGGCCTGCATCGCGCAGCGCGACGATGCTGGCGTCGTAACTGTCGCCCGCACCGATCGCGTGTTCGAAGATCGTGGGGTTTGAGGTCAGGCCGGTCACCGACAGGTCCCTGATGTAGCGTGCCAGCGTGCCACTGCGCAGCAGCGTGCGCGTGATGTTGTCGAGCCAGAGCCTCTGGCCGAGCTGGTGAAGTGCCAAAGTCGGGTTCATGAGAGGTCCTTGTAGGTGATCGATGTCTTGCCGAGTGTGGATCCGTCCCATAGGCGAAAGCCACCGAGAAATGCCGCCGAGTTGTTGCCCCGCCGAGTCCGCGGTGGCAGTTTCCGGAGTCGGTCGGCCTGTCCGCCGCCGACGACGATCTCGTCGGGCAACAAAGCCGCACTGAAGCCCGCCACGACGGCGCGCACCTTGCGTCGCCATTTCTTCTTGCCCAGGCGCTTGAAGCCGCGCTTGCCGAGCAGGTCTTCGTAGTCGTGCCGCTTGCTGCGCCGCAAGTGGCCGAGTTCCATCGCCACGATGTGCCCGTCGACGATCAGCGCGGACCCGAGGCCGGTGCCCAGGCCCAGGAACAGCATCTTGCCGCCCTGGTAGTTGCCGAGCGCTTGCATCGCCGCGTCGTTGACGATGCGCACTGGTCGGTCGAACGCAGCCTCAAAGTCGAAGCCGACCCAGCCTGGCGCCAGGTGATGGGGCTCCAGCGCCGGAACGCCATGACTCACGACACCGGGATATCCGATCGAAATCGTGTCGAAGTGCCAGTCGGCCGCGATCTCGAGCACTCCCTCGACCATCTGCTGCGGCGTGAGCCCGGGTCCGGATGCGAACTTGCGCCGGGTCGTCTCGCCACCGAGCAGACACTTGACGTGCGAGCCGCCAACGTCGATCACCAGGACCTTCGGCCGCGCCGTCCTTCGGGGCGAGGTCATGCTGTGGCTGCCACCGCTGCGGGGCGTTCGCCCTTCCGGCTCGATGCATGGATCTGACTCGGCGCCAGCGAAAGCAACCGTGCGGTATTGACCAGCGCCATGTGGCTGAGTGCCTGTGGGAAATTGCCCTGCATGTGCCCGGTGCGCGGGTCGATTTCCTCGGACAGCAGGCCGACGTCGTTGCGCAAGGCCAGCAGGCGCTCGAACAGCGCCTCGGCCTCGGCGTGACGGCCGGTCACCGCCAGGCAGTCTGCAAGCCAGAAGCTGCACGGCAGAAAGACACCTTCACCGGGTGGCAGGTCGTCGACGGCAGTCGCGGTGTCGATCGGGTAGCGCAGCACCAGGCCGTCGACCACCAGTTCGCGTTCGATCGCGGCGATCGTGGCCAGCACACGGCGATCGTCTGGCGGCAGAAAGCCCACCAATGGGATCAGCAGCAGGCTGGCGTCGAGCTCAGTGCCGCCGTAGTGCTGAACGAAGCTGTTACGCATCCCATCGAAACCGGCTTCGCAGACTTGCGCGTGGATCTGGTCGCGGGCGTGACGCCAGGCCTCCACCGGCCCTTCCAGGCCATATCGTTCGACGGCCTTGACCCCTCGGTCAAAGGCGACCCAGGCCATCACCTTCGAGTGGGTGAAGTGGCGTCGGGGCCCGCGCACTTCCCAGATGCCTTCATCCGGCTCGCGCCAGTGGTGGTCGAGAAAGGCTAGCAAGGCGCACTGGATGCCCCAGGCATGCGGCTGCAGTACCTGCCCTGCCGCGCGTGCCAGGTGCAGGGTGTCCATCACCTCGCCGTAGACGTCGAGCTGGAACTGTTCAGCCGCTGCGTTGCCGACCCGCACCGGTGCTGCGTGCTGATAGCCGGGCAGCCACGCGAGCTCGGTTTCCTCGAGCCGGCGCTCGCCGGTCACGCTATACAGAATCTGCGTGTCGGCCGGGCTGCCCGCCACGGCGCGCAGTAGCCAGTCCCGCCAGGCCAGGGCCTCTTCGGTGTAGCCGGCAAGCAGCAAGGCGTTCAGCGTGAAGGTCGCATCGCGCAACCAGCAGTATCGGTAGTCCCAGTTGCGCACGCCGCCCGGCTGCTCGGGCAGCGAGGTGGTTGGTGCCGCGACGATGCCACCAGTGGGCTGGTAGATGAGCGCCTTCAGCGTCAGCAACGAACGCAGCACCGGTTCTCGCCAGCGACCCTCGTAGCTGCAGCGCTGTGACCAGGCCAGCCAGTGGCGCTCGGTCTGCGCCAGCGTGTGTTCGGCGTCAATGGCCCGCTGCGCTGGCTGGTGCGACGGCCGGTAGTTGAGCACGAAAGGCACACGTTCGCCGGCGCCGATCGCGAAGTCTGCCCGCGAGGTCATCTGCTCGCCGCGCGTGTGAACCGGCGTGTGCAACTCGATCGTGTCCGGCCCGGCAGTCGCGGACAGCGTACCGTCACGCCGGCTCACCCAGGGGACGATGGATCCGTAGTCGAAACGAACGACGAGTTCCATGCCCATGCGCACCTGTCCCCGCAGGCCCACGACGATGCGCAACACGTCCCAACGCTCGTTCGACAATGGCATGCAGTCGATCACCCGCACGGCACCTGATTCGGTCTCGAAGTCGGTTTCCAGGATCAATGTGCCTTCCCGGTAGCGGCGCTGCACCGCAATGACTTCGTCGCGTGGTGCAATCTCCCAGCGCCCGTGATCGGGACTACCCAGCAGGGCCGCAAAACACGCGCCGGAGTCGAAGCGGGGCAGGCACAGCCAATCGATCGAACCATCGCGGCCCACCAGCGCGGCCGTGTGGCCATCGCCGATCATCGCGTAGTCCTCGATGGGCAATGGCACTGTTCAGCCCGCCGCCCTGGGATTGCGCCAACCGCCATCCGCGGCGATGAAATGGTTCGCGGCGGGCGGGCCCCAGGAGCCCGGTGCGTAGATGTGGACTGGAGGGTGATCGTCCAGCACGGGCTCCACCACGGCCCACGCCGCTTCGATGGCGTCTTCGCGCGCAAACAGCGCGCCGTCACCGTCCATCGCGTCGGCCAACAGGCGCTCGTAGGGCGACTGCTCGCCGGGCTCCTCTTCGAGCAGCGAGAACTCGCGCTGGTCGCCGATGAATTGTTTGCCGGCCCGTTTCACGCGCGCAGCCAGCGCGATGGTCGAGTGCGGCGACAGGTGCAGGCGCAGGTAGTTGGCGTCCTCGCTCAGCGACGCGTCGGCAAACAGGTTCTGCGGCGGCGGCTTGAAGCGCACCACCGCTTCGCAGGCAGTCGTCGGCAGGCATTTGCCCGAGCGCAGATACCACGGCACCCCGCCCCAGCGCCACGAATCGACATGCACACGCAAAGCGCAGAAGGTTTCGACATCCGAATCATTCGCAACCCGCGGCTCGTCGCGGTATCCCTCGTATTGGCCGCGCAGGATGTCATCGGTACCTAGCGGTCTCATCGAGGCGAAGACATCGGCCTTGTGGCGGTGCACGGCCTCGAAGTCGCGGCTCGCCGGTGGCTCCATGGCCAGCAGCGCCACGATCTGGAACAGGTGGTTCTGCATCACGTCGCGCAGGCAGCCCGCGCTTTCGTAAAACGCACCGCGGCCCTCGACGCCGAATTGCTCGGCCAGCGTGACCTGCACGCTCGCCACGTGGTTGCGATTCCAGATCGGCTCGAGAAAGGAGTTGGCGAAGCGGAAGTACAGGATGTTCATGATCGCTTCCTTGCCCAGGAAGTGATCGATGCGAAAGATCGCGTTTTCGGGGAATACGTCGAGCGCGGAGCGGTTGAGTTCGCGCGCAGAAGCCAGATCACGGCCGAACGGCTTCTCGACGATGACGCGAGCTCCGTGGGCCAATCCGGCGGCGCCGAGGCCGCGAATGACCGCGGGGAACAGGGTCGGCGGTATGGCCAGGTAAAACACCGGGCGTTGCGCGCCTTGCAGCGCGCGCTTCAGTGCATCGAACGTGGCGGCATCCTTGTAGTCGCCGCTGACGTAACGCAGTGCAGACAGCAGACCGTCCAGAGCGCGACCGTCGATGTCGGCGCTATCTCGCTCCACGCTCTCATGGGCACGCGCGCGCAGTTGCTCGACGCTCCACGGCGAGGACGCCACGCCGATCACCGGCATTTTCAGGGCGCCGCTCCGGTACATCGCGTAGAGCGCAGGAAAGATCTTCTTGTGCGCCAGATCGCCGGTGGCGCCGAACACGACCAATGCGTCGGCGTGCTGCGCGCGTGGATGGGTGGCGTCGCGGTTCATGTCATGTTCCTGACGGCGGCCATCTGGACGGACTTTTCGAGATGGCCACCGAATTCATGTCGCATGGCCGACTGCACGCGGTTGGCGAAG
>DATIFD010000058.1:0-24037 GCA_035455385.1 Burkholderiaceae bacterium | reverse complement strand
CGACGACATGCTGGGCCGCATCACGTTCGTCGACAACACGGTCGACACCAGCACCGGCACGATCCGCGTCAAAGGCGAGGTGCCCAACGCGTCGCACCGCTTGTGGCCGGGCCAATACGTCTCCGTGCGCATGACGCTGCGCACGATCACCGGCGCGATCGTGATCCCGCAGAACGCGCTGATCATCCGCGGCAACGAGCGCACCGTGTATGTCGTAAAGCCCGATGCGACGGTCGAGGCGCGCCCGGTGCAGCCCCGCTACAGCGCGGGTGAATTCGTGGTCGTCGATGGGCTCGAACCCGGCGAAAAGGTGGTCGTCGAAGGCAAGCAGAACCTGCGACCCGGTTCGGCAGTGCTCGAGACTCCGTACGTGCCGATGCGCCGTGCGCAGGGCGGGCAGCGGCCTGCGCCGGGCACCGGCAGGCCGGCCAGCGGCGCACCGGCAGGACCCTCGCTGTGAACTTCAATTTCACCGAGGTGTTCATTCGCCGTCCGGTGATGACGGTGCTGATCAACCTGGCGATCGTGATGGCCGGCATCGTCGCGCTGCGCGACATCCCGGTGGCGGCGCTGCCGCGCTACAACTCGCCGATCATCCAGGTGGCAGCGTTCCTGCCGGGCGCGGCGCCGGAGACGATGGCCAGCTCGGTGGCACTGCCGCTGGAGAAGCAGTTCTCGACCATCGCCGGGCTGTCGACGATCAGCTCCACCAACACGCTCGGCGCCACCAGCGTCGTGCTCGAGTTCGATCCGTCGCGCGACATCGACGCCGCGGCGGTCGACGTGCAGGCGGCGCTGTTCCGCGCGCAGCGCACGCTGCCGGCGGAGATGACCACCCCGCCGTCGTACCGCAAGGTCAACCCGGCCGATGCGCCGGTGCTGATCATCTCGCTGCGGTCGCCGTCGATCAGTCTGTCGGAGCTCAACGACTTCGCCGAAAACCTGATCTCGCCGACGCTGTCGACGATCGACGGTGTCGCGCAGGTGCTGGTGTTCGGCCAGAAGCGCTATGCGGTGCGCATCCGCGTGCGCCCCGAGGCGCTGACCGAGCGCAACCTCACGCTCGACGAGCTGCGCGCCGCCGTCACCGCGGCCAACACCAACACCCCGGTGGGCGTGCTCGAAGGGCCGCGGCAGACGCTGACCGTGCAGGCCAACCGGCAGCTCACCAACGCGCGCGAGTTCGGCAACGTCATCGTCGCCAACCGCGGCGACGCGCCGATCCGGCTGCGCGACGTGGCCGACGTGCAGGACAGCTACGAGACCGTGAAGACCGCCTCCACGTTCAACGGCGAGCCGTCGATCACGCTGGCGGTGCTGCGCCAGCCCGACGCCAACACCGTGCAGGTGGTCGAACGCGTCAAGCAGACGCTGCCTCGCCTGCAGGCGCAGATGCCGGCGTCGGTGATGATCACCGCATTCAACGACCGCTCGCTGTCGATCCGCGACGCGCTGCACGATGTCAACATCACGCTGGCGCTGACGATCGTGCTGGTGGTGCTGGTGATCTTCCTGTTCCTGCGCCGGGTGGCGGCCACCGTGATCCCCGCACTGTCGCTGCCGGTGTCGCTGATCGGCGCGCTGTCGCTGCTGTACCCGCTGGGCTACAGCCTCGACAACATCTCGCTGCTCGGCATCACGCTGGCGGTCGGCCTGGTGGTCGACGACGCCATCGTGATGCTGGAGAACATCATGCGCCACGTCGAGAACGGCATGGCGCCATTTCAGGCGGCGATCAAGGGAGCGCGCGAGATGGCGTTCACGATCATGTCGATCTCGATCTCTCTGGTGGCGGTGCTGATCCCAATCTTCTTCATGCCCGGCGTCATCGGCCTGCTGTTCCACGAGTTCGCGGTGGTCGTCGGCCTGGCGATCCTGGTGTCGGCGGTGGTGTCGCTGACGCTGGTGCCGATGCTGGCCAGCCGCTTCCTGCGCCATCACGAGCCGCAGGAAGAGAACGCCCTCGGCCGCGTGTTCGAGCGCGGGTTCAACGCGATGCAGAACGGCTACGCCAGGACGCTTGACTGGGCACTCGCGCATCGCATCGTCATCGGCGGCGTCGCCATCGGCAGCGTGGTGCTGACCGCGGTGCTCTTCGTGACGATCCCGAAGGGGTTCTTCCCGGAGGAGGACATCGGGCAGATCTCGGTCTCCACCGAGGCTGCCGAGGACATCTCGTTCAGCGCGATGGAGGCGCTGCACAACCGCGTGGCCGACGTCATCCGTGCCGACCCGGCCGTCGAGGCGGTGGGCACCGGCATCGGCAGCACCACCTTCGGTGCTAACACGCAGAACACCGGTCGCATGTTCGTGACGCTGAGGCCGCGCAGCGAGCGTGCGCCGATCGCGCGGGTGATCGACGGCCTGCGCCGCCAGGTGCGCGCGGTGCCGGGCATCGCCGTCTACATGCGGCCGGTGCAGAACCTGCAGCTCGGCGGGCGCGCCAGCAAGAGCCGCTACCAGTACACGCTGCAGAGCGTCAGCGCCGACGCGCTCAACGAGTGGGCGAGCCGGCTGCAGGAGCGCATGCGCGCCGACCCTCTTTTCCGCGACGTGACCAGCGATTCGCAGCTGCGCGGCCTGCAGGCGTCGCTCGCCATCGACCGCGACCGCGCCAACCTGCTCGGCGTGTCGATGGCCGATCTGCGCAACGCGCTGTACACCGCGTTCGGCGAGCGTCAGGTGTCGTCGATCTACAACCCGAGCAACACCTTCGTCGTGATCATGGAGGCCGCCGACAGCGATCGGCAGTTCGAGGACGCGTTCAACCGCATCTACCTGCGCGGCAAGGGCGGCGCGCTGGTGCCGCTGTCGGCGTTCGCGTCGGTGCAGCGCACGATCGGCCCTACCGCGGTCAACCACCAGGGCCAGTTGCAGGCGATCACGATCTCGTTCAACCTGGCGCCCGAGGTCGCGCTCGGCGACGCCACGCGCAAGCTCGGGGGCTACGTGCGCGAGCTGAAGATGCCGCCGTCGATCGTCACCAGCTACGGCGGCGACGCGGCGGTGTTCCAGGACTCGCAGGCAGGCCAGGCGATCCTGCTGATCGTCGCGATCCTGGTGATCTACCTGCTGCTGGGCGTGCTCTACGAGAGCTACATCCATCCGCTGACGATCCTCGCGGGCCTGCCGTCGGCAGCCGTCGGCGCCCTGTTGACGCTGACGATCTTCAAGACCGACCTGACGCTGATCGCGACCATCGGCATCCTGATGCTGATCGGCATCGTCAAGAAGAACGCGATCATGATGATCGACTTCGCGCTCGACGCGCAGCGCAACCAGGGGCTGGCGCCGCCCGAGGCCATCCGCCAGGCGTGCCTGCTGCGCCTGCGGCCGATCATGATGACGACGCTGGCGGCGATGATGGGCGCGTTGCCGATCGCGCTGGGCTGGGGTGCCGGCGCCGAGTTGCGCCAGCCCTTGGGCCTCGCGGTGGTGGGAGGCCTGATCGTGTCGCAGGCGGTGACGCTGTACATCACGCCGGTGATCTACCTCGCGCTCGACCGCTGGAGCGGCTCGGGCCCGATCGTCGACGAGGCGACGCGGTTGGGCGCACGCGCCTCCACCGCCCGCGCCTGAGCGCCGCGCCGCAGTGCGGCATGTGCGCGCTACGATGCGCGCATGAAGATTGCCACCTACAACGTCAACGGCATCGGCAGCCGCCTGCCGCGCGTGCTCGAGTGGCTCGCCGAATCGCAGCCCGACATCGCCTGCCTGCAGGAGCTGAAGACATCGGACGAGACGTTTCCCCAGCAGGCATTCGCCGACGCCGGCTATGGCGCCGTGTGGCACGGCCAAAAGGGCTTCAACGGGGTCGCGGTGCTCGCCAAGGGACCCGCGCCCATCGAGTTGCGCCGCGGCCTGCCGGGTGACCCCGACGATACGCACAGCCGCTATCTCGAGGCCCAGGTGGGCGACCTGATCGTCGGTTCGATCTACCTGCCCAACGGCAACCCGCAGCCGGGGCCGAAGTTCGACTACAAGCTCGCCTGGTTCGAGCGACTGATCCAGCATGCGCAGGCGCTCGCCAAGCGGCCACAGTCGGTGATCCTCGCCGGCGACTACAACGTCGTGCCGACCAACGACAGCGCCGACATCTACTCGGCCAAGTCGTGGCTGAACGACGCGCTGCTGCAGCCCGAGTCGCGCGACGCCTACCGCCGGCTGCTAGCCCAGGGTTGGATCGATGCGATCCAGCAACTGCACCCCGGCGAGCCGATGTACACGTTCTGGGATTACTTTCGCAACCGCTGGGAGCGCAACGCCGGGCTGCGCATCGACCACCTGCTGCTCAACGCGGACGCCGCGGCTCGACTGAGGCAGGCCGGGGTCGACCGCGCAGTGCGCGGCCGCGAGAAGCCGAGCGATCACGCGCCGGCGTGGGTGGTGCTTGACAAGGCGTAACCGCAGCTGCGCCTCCTGCGGCGGTGCAGCGGAGGGCACGCGGTGGCGGCGGTGCGACAAGCGTCACACGGCGTGGCAATTGAAGGGCACTTTTAACATCTGGCTGCCCGCCGGACGCTAGGCTTCAGCCCATTGCCCGCAGCCGCCGCATCGGTTGCCTTCCGAAAGCAGGCTTCACGCACCACAGCAGCTCACCGCCCCAGCCCATGCCCGCAGCCCGCTCCGCCAGCCACAACAAGAATCACGCGGCCGCCAAGCGCGGCTTCCACCCGTTGCGCTGGGTGCACCGGGTGCTCAGTCGCCCGCTGAAGCTCAAACGCATCGGCAAGCAATGGCATGTCGTGTTCGACGTCTCGCGCATGGAAGCGTCGACGCCGTCCAAGCCCAGCAGCCGCGGCGAGATGCTGCGCCAGTCTCACCTCGCGCTGCAGGCCCTGCTGCAGGAGCATCGCGACGTGCGGCACGTGCTGCCGCACCTGATCCACCTGGAGCAGTGCCTCGCCCGCCAGGGCTCGCGTGCATTGGTCGAGCTGCCGCTGAAAGTGCTGCAGCGGGCGATGGACCAGCTCGAGACGATCGTCGGCGGTCGGCAGGCCGAGATATTGCTGCCTCTGCGCCTGCGCATCGAGGAGGCTGTGCGTCAGCGCACGCCGGTGAACCTG
Organism: Burkholderiaceae bacterium; assembly: GCA_035455385.1. Lineage (GTDB taxonomy): Bacteria > Pseudomonadota > Gammaproteobacteria > Burkholderiales > Burkholderiaceae_C > JAEUPI01. The sequence continues at coordinate 18,971 of DATIFD010000058.1, read as the reverse complement.
CGCGGCGACATCGCCAACGTCGAGGTGCGCGAGACCTCGGTGTCGCAGTTCGACCAGGCCGACAACGAACTGACCAACCGCATGGCGCTCGACGAGATCTACGCCCAGGCGGGTTCCGAAGTCGGCGCCACCGCGCCCGCCAAATAGGCTGGCGGCACCCTGCGCACCGTTGGTGCGCTACTCGTCGAGTCCGAGTTCCTGGATCTTGCGGGTGATCGTGTTGCGCCCGATGCCGAGCTTCTGCGCCGCCTCGATGCGGCGGCCGCGCGTGCTCTCCAGCGCAACGTGGATCAGCCGGCTCTCGAACTGCCGGGTCAGGTGGCCCCAGACGTCAGGCACACCGGCATCGAGCAAGCGCCGCGCTTCCTGCGCCAGCTGAAACAGCCACGCGTCGACCGTCAACGGTGCGCTCGGCACCGCTGCACCGGCTTCGGCCGGCGGCGCGGCGACCCGCGGCGGCGCGTCGCTTGCCGGGCGCGGCGCTGCCGCATGCTCCGCCTGCACCTCGGGCGGCAGGTCCTTGGGCTCGATCAGCTGCGCCGGCGCCATCACTGTCAGCCAGTGGCACAGGTTTTCGAGCTGGCGCACGTTGCCCGGAAAGTCGAAGTGCATCAACCGGTCCATCGCGGCGTCGCTCAGCCGCTTGGCCTCCACGCCGAGATCGTGTGCGCTGCGCGCAAGGAAGGTGCGCACCAAGGCTGGAATGTCCTCGCGACGCTCACGCAGAGGCGGCAGCCGCAGGCGAATGACGTTGAGGCGGTGGAACAGGTCCTCGCGGAATGCACCATCCTTGACGCGCTGTTCCAGATTCTGGTGCGTGGCCGCGATCACGCGCACGTTGGCCTTCAGCGGCTGGTGGCCGCCGACGCGGTAGAACTGGCCGTCGGACAGCACGCGCAGCAGCCGGGTCTGCAAGTCGAACGGCATGTCGCCGATCTCGTCGAGGAACAGCGTGCCGCCGTCGGCCTGCTCGAAGCGGCCGCGGCGCATCGTCTGCGCGCCGGTGAATGCGCCGCGCTCGTGGCCGAACAGCTCGGATTCCAGCAGGTCCTTCGGGATCGCCGCGGTGTTGATCGCGATGAACGGGCCCTTGTTGCCCTGCTCTCCGCGCGGGCTGTGGCGGTGCAGCGCGCGGGCGACGAGTTCCTTGCCGGTGCCCGATTCGCCGGTGATCAGCACGGTGACGTTGCTCTGGCTGAGGCGGCCGATTGCACGGAACACGTCCTGCATCGCCGGCGCCTGCCCCAGCATTTCCGGTGTGGCGGCGCCGACGTCTTCGCCTACCTGCTCGCGCAGGCTTTCGTCGACGGCGCGGCGGATCAGCTCCACCGCCTTCGGCAGGTCGAACGGCTTGGGCAGGTACTCGAACGCGCCGCCCTGGAAGGCGGACACCGCGCTGTCCAGATCGGAGTACGCGGTCATCACGATCACCGGCAGGCCCGGATGCTGCTGCTTGACCTTGTTGAGCAGATCGAGGCCGGAGCCGCCCGGCATGCGGATGTCGCTCACCAGCACCTGGGGCGCGTCGGTCTCCAGCGCCGACAGCACGTCGCGCGGATTGGAGAAGGTGCGCACGTTGAACTGCTCGCGCGTCAACGCGCGCTCGAGCACGAAGCGGATCGATTGATCATCGTCGGCGACCCAGATCGGTTTCATCGGTGGGGGCATTCGGTGTGGAACGCTGTGAGACACATCTATGGCAGCGGTATCACGATCTTGAACACCGTGCGGCCCGGCACCGACTCGCAATCGATTGCGCCGTGGTGCTGCTGCACGAACATCTGCGCCAGGGTGAGTCCGAGGCCCGACCCGCCCTCGCGTCCCGATACCAGCGGGAAGAAGATGCGATCGCGGATCGACTCTGGCACACCCGGCCCGTTGTCCTCGACATGCAATTCCAGTGCCAGTTTGCTGCGTTCCTTGCCGATGGTCGCCTGCCGTGCGGCGCGCGTGCGCAGCACGATGCGCGCGCTGCCGGCGGCGATGCGTCCGGCCAAGGCGTGCGCGGCGTTCTGCACGATGTTGAGCAGCGCCTGGATCAGCTGTTCGCGATCGCCGCGGAACTCCGGCAGCGACACGTCGTAGTCACGCACGATGGTCAGGCCGCGAGGAAACTCCGCCAGCACGACCGAGCGGACACGCTCGCACACCTCGTGGATGTTGACGTCGCCCACCAGGTGCGGACGCCGATGCGGCGCGAGCAGCCGGTCCACCAGCGCCTGCAGGCGATCGGCCTCGTGCACGATCACCTCGGTGTACTCGGCGAGATCCGGCACGGTCAATTCCATCGCCAGCAGCTGCGCTGCGCCGCGGATGCCGCCCAGCGGATTCTTGATCTCGTGCGCGAGGTTGCGGATCAGCTCGCGATTGACCTCGATCTGATCGAGCGCGCGCTCCTCGCGATCCTGGCGCGCCTGCTGCTCGACCTCGAGCATCTCGACCAGCACGGTTTCCACGTGCGGCGGCTGCCCGGGGCCACCACGCGGATCGACCTGGGTGACGATCACGTGCACCGGCACTTCATCGGGCGACAGCCCGGCGCCGGCCGCCTTGAAGGTGGCCTCCAACCGGCCGGTCGCGATCTCGTTGCGCGCCACCGCCAGCAGCGTCTCGCGCAGTGGCGCTGCATCGACGAAGTGGTCAAACAGACTGCCGCGTACCAGCGCGCGCCGCGAAAGCCCGGCCGCCGCCTCGAAGCCGGTGTTGGCGAACAGCACCGTCCCGTCCGGGCGCGCCACCGCCACCATCGTGGCCAGCAGATCGAACGCCTCGTAGCGCTCGGCGTTCACGATGCGATCCCTGCGCGGCGTGGCGCGCGCGGCAGGCTACAGGCCCTCCGCAGAGCGTGCCAGCGGGCCTTGGCGGCAACTACTGCGGCGGCAGCTTGGCCAGCTCGCGCTTGATGGCGGCGATGTCCTCTTCCTTGCGCGCGATCGCCGAACGCATCCCGGCGACCCGATCGAGGTACTTCTGATAGTTGCGCTCGTCGCCCAGGCGCTCGGGCTCGCCGTTGTTGAATTCCTTCTGCATGTCGGCCAGTCGCGCCTCCTCGCGCTTGAGCTCGGCTTCCAGCAGCTTGCGTGCGTCGGAATCCCGCTGGCGCTGCGCGGCCGGGTCCACCTTGCCCTCGGCCTTGCCTTCGCGCGGCCCCGACGACACCGGCGGCGCCTTGCCGTTCGTCTGCGGCCTCGGCGTCTGCACGATCGTCACCGGGGCTCCTTCGATCGTGCGGCAGTTGCGCTCCTTGGCCTCCTGCGGCGTGATCTGGTCGGTGTACAGGACCGGCGGGCCGGGGCAGCGGTAGACCGGCCCGCCGCTGGGGGGCGTCTGCGGCCAGGCCGCTGAACCTGCGACCAGCAACAACAAAGCCGTCCACAACGAGTGCTTCATGGCACCGAACCCCCGGGCCCGCGACGGGCCAGCGCAGCATCAGCAACGCGGCATTGTCGCAAACCGCCGACAGCCAGCGAGAAAGGGACGACCCCCGGGCCGTCCCTTTGACACGTTTGGCCCGGCGGCTCGTGCCTGTGCCGGGCTCGACCACGGGCCTCAGAGGCTGTAGTACATGTCGAACTCGACCGGGTGCGTGGTCATGCGGAACCGCGTCACCTCCTGCATCTTGAGCTCGATGTAGGCGTCGATGTAGGTGTCGGTGAAGACGCCGCCCTTGGTCAGAAACGCGCGGTCTTTGTCGAGGTAGCCCAGCGCCTGATCCAGGCTGTCGCACACGGTGGGGATCTTCGCGTCCTCTTCCGGTGGCAGGTGGTACAGGTCCTTGGTCGCCGCCTCGCCCGGGTGGATCTTGTTCTCCACGCCGTCGAGACCGGCCATCAGCATCGCGCTGAACGCCAGATACGGGTTGCAGGTGGGATCCGGGAAGCGCACCTCGATGCGGCGGCCCTTTGGGTTGGCCACATACGGGATGCGGATCGACGCCGACCGGTTGCGCGAGCTGTACGCCAGCTTCACGGGCGCCTCGAAGCCAGGCACCAGGCGCTTGTAGCTGTTGGTGCCGGGGTTGGTGATGGCGTTCAGTGCGCGGGCGTGCTTGATGATGCCGCCGATGTAGTACAGCGCGAAGTCGCTCAGGCCGGCGTAGCCGTCGCCGGCAAACAGGTTCTTGCCGCCCTTCCACACCGATTGGTGCACGTGCATGCCCGACCCGTTGTCGCCGACCACCGGCTTGGGCATGAAGGTCGCCGTCTTGCCATAGGCATGCGCAACGTTGTGGATGATGTACTTCTGCAGGATCAGCCAGTCGGCGCGCTGCACGAGCGTCGAGAACTTGGTGCCGATCTCGCACTGGCCGGGCGCTGCAACCTCGTGGTGATGCACCTCGACCGGAATGCCCATCTGCTCGAGCAGCAGGCACATCTCGGAACGCATGTCCTGGAAGCTGTCGATCGGCGGCACCGGGAAGTAGCCGCCCTTGACGGCCGGGCGGTGGCCGAGGTTGCCGCCCTCGAAGTCGGCACCGGTGCTCCACGGCGCCTCCTCGGAGCCGATCTTGTAGAACGCGCCGGACATGTCGACGCTCCACTGCACCTGGTCGAACACGAAGAACTCGGGCTCGGGACCGAAGTACGCCGCGTCGCCGACGCCGCTGCCCTTCAGATAGGCCTCGGCGCGCTTGGCCAGCGACCGCGGGTCGCGCTCGTAGGGCTTGCCGTCACCCGGCTCGAGCACATCGCAGGTCAGGATCAGGGTCGGCTCTTCGTAGAACGGGTCGATGTTGGCCGTTGCCGGGTCGGGCATCAGCAGCATGTCGGAGGCTTCGATGCCCTTCCAGCCGGCGATCGACGAACCGTCGAACGCGTGGCCAGAGACGAACTTGTCGTCGTCGAATGCCGAGACGGGTACCGAAACGTGTTGCTCCTTGCCGCGGGTGTCGGTGAAACGGAAATCGACGAACTTGATCTCGTTTTCCTTCACCATCTTCATCACATCGGCGACGGTCTTTGCCATCAAGAAATCTCCTAGCGGAACGCGAGTGTTGGTGGTTGTGAGAGCGCAGTGTCTGTGCGAGGTCGCTCGCAACGTCGACCTCGGGCGAGGCCCTTGCCGCGACGCACGGGGTGATCAAGCAGAAACCATGCCACTTGCCAGTGCGTGCCGCCGCCCATCGCAGGCCTCACGCGACGTCGCAACGCACCGAACCGGTGCGAGCATAGCACCGCCGGTGTGCGGTCCTTCGGGGCCTCGGTGCACCAGTTCGGCACAGCGGCAATCCCTCAAAGGGGATGCCTGGCCAGTCCAGACACGCTGGCCACGAACCGGGCGGGGCGCCGGCATTCCCGCGCCGCCGCTGAGCAAGACCGCGCCGCGACAATTTCGGGCGTGGTCAGCGCAACAGTTCGTCGCCCAGCCGAACTCCGAGCGCGACGAGACCGTCCTTGAGCGCGGCGAATGCGGCCTCGGTGGCCTTCGCGTCGCCCTTGACACCGAGTTCGATGTGGCGGCCGCGCACGGGGTGGTCGACGCTGGGCAGGCTGAATACCTTGGCGCCGGGAAAGCGCGCCTCGATCTCCTCCATCAGCGGCGTCAGCGTCGCTTCCATCGACCCGGTGACGATCACCGATCGCTCGACGCGCCGCTGCGAGCCATGCAGGTTCGCGTAGCGCGTGTCGAGCAGCCACTCGATCATCGGATGCGCCATCACCGGGAAACCCGGCACGAAATGCACGTCGCCGACGCTGAAGCCCGGAATCTTGTTGTACGGGTTCGGGACGATCTGCGCGCCGCGCGGGAACACGCCCATGTTCAGCCGGTACAGGTTGTCGGGACGATCGGGATCGAACGCCACCTTCTGCTCGCGCGCCATGTCGTGCATGCGCTCGAGGATCAGCTCCCTGGCGCGCGGATGCAGCTCCAGCGGCACGCCCAACGCGGCGGCGGCGCATTGGCGCGTGTGGTCGTCGGGTGTGGCGCCGATGCCGCCGCAGCAGAACACGGCATCGCCACCGGCGAACGCGTCGCGCAGCACCGCGGTGATGCGCTCGGGCTCGTCGCCGACGTAGCGCGCCCAGCTCAACCCAAGGCCACGGGCGCCGAGCAGTTCGATCACCTTGGACAGATGCTTGTCCTGTCGCTTGCCCGACAGGATCTCGTCGCCGACGATGACGAGGCCGAAGTTCACTGCGTGGGGGTGGCAATCGACGGCGGCGAGACGGCCGGTGGCGCTGCGGCGCGCAGCCGCTCGAGCTGTGCCAGACAGTAGTGCACGAACCACAGCGCGCTGAAGGCGAACACCAGCGTGTACAGCCACACCGACAGCGGAATCAGCAACGGCGCCAGCACGATCGTCAGCGCATTGAGCGCCCACAGCAATGACGGCGCCGCACCGAGATAGCCCGTCACGACGCCGATCGCCAGCAGTGGCCAGCGGTGCTCGCGCATCAGCGTGCGCCGCTCGGCCGCATCGGCGTGCTCGGCGAGTGCGTCGTGGCTCATCACGCGGTAGGTCAGCCAGCCCCAGATCAGCGGCGGCAGCACCAGGATCAACGGCGGCACCAGCCACAGCGGCAGCGACACCAGCAACAGCACCAGGGCGACCAGCGTGCTGCTCAGCGACACCCAAACGCTGGAGACGATGCCCGCACCGTGGCGGCGCTGCAGCTGCGGAAAGCGCCTCCGCTCCACCAGGCTGACGATCGCCGGCGTCATCAGCAGGCCCACCAGCAGCACCGACACCACCACGACGGCCGGCAGCGACAGCGCGATCACGATGGCCGGTGCCAGCACGCCGCGCACGCCTTCGCCGACCCAGCGCTCGACCCACTGAACCATCGTGCCGACCAGCGGCCAGCTGGACAGGCCACTCTGAACCGCCGAGACCGCGGCGTCCCAGTACAGCCACCAGCCGAGCCACGACAGCAGGCTGCAGATCAGCAACGGCAGCAACGAAAGCCCGATCACGCGCGGATGCAGGCAGTACCCCGTCGCGCGCCAGAACGCGTCGACGACGTCGCTCATCGCAGCGCTGCAACCGGTGCGATGTTCATCGCAGGTTGCCGGTGTGCCCCAGCGAATAGCGGCCCGGCTGCGGCCACACGGTGAGCCCGTGCGGTTCGGCGCCGACCTTGATCTGCCGCACCTCACCGGTCGCGGTGTCGAAGCGGTAGACCACGTCGTCGTATCGTGCCGCCAGCCACAACCACTTGCCGTCGGCGCTGACGTTGCCCATGTCGGGGCTGCCGCCGCCGGGCACGGCCCAGCGCGCCACCACCCTGTCGGTGGCGAATTCGATCACCGTGACCCCGCCGTTGCCGAGCTTCGGCCCGTGAACCTCGTGCGAGCCGCGATTGGCGACGTACAGATAGCGGCCGTCGCGGCTCGGGTACAGACCGTGCGCGCCGAGGCCCGTGGCGATGAAGCCGACCTGCCTGAACGATTGGCCGTCGACGATGTGCACGCCGTCGGCATGCATGTCGGCCACGTAGTAGCGCTTGCCATCGGGCGACGAGCGGATGTCCTGCGGCATGCCGCGGGTCGCGGTGCAGACCTCGGTCTCGCCGGGCTCCCACACCTGACCGGGCTTGGCGCGCGAGCCACCGGGCACCTCCTTGAACCGCGTCGCCGGCATTTGCAGCTTCAGGTAGCCGAGCACCTTTCGCTCGACCAGGTCGATCTTGACCAACGTCCCCGAGAACTCGCAGGTGAAGATCACGAAGCGACCGTCGATCGAGAAGTCGGCGTGATTGACGCCCGGGCAGCCCGGCACGTCGATTGCATACTGCATCGCCATCGTCTTCGGATCGCGGAAGTCCAACCGCTTGCGCGCCTCGGCGACCACGATGGCCGACCTGCCGTCGGGCGTGAAGTACATGTTGTACGGGTCGTCCACAGGCACAGCCGTGCCGGGCTTGCCGGTCTTGGGGTCGATCGGCGTCAGGCTGCCGTCGGTGCGACCCTCGGCATTGTTGGTGACCCACAGCGTGTGCAAGTCCCACGACGGCACGATGTGCTGCGGGCTGAGACCCACCCTGAACCGATCGACCACCTTCATCGCATTGGGATCGATCACGTAGACGTCGTTGGAGCGCAGGTTGGGCACGTAGATGCGCTCGAGGTCGCCCTGCACGGCGGCACTGAACTTGCCGGCCGCGGTCTCGCTGTAGAGGTTCAGCGGGTCGGGCACCGGCGGCATGCCGGGCACCGTCGAGACCATCGGCAGCGCGGCGGCGGTGGTGCTGGCGGCGCCGCCGTGGCCCGCCTGTGCGCGGGCGCGCGGCGACACCAGCCAGGCGCCGGCGAGCAAGGCCAGCGCCGCGAGCGTCGCGGTGGCGAGCGTGCCCGCCTTCTTCACGGTGATTCCCCGATTCGTCATCTGTGTCGACTACTGCTTGGTGGTGGTGCCCGTGCGGGCGCGGATCGCGGCCACCGATGCGGCCACGATGTGTTCGATGCCGTCGCGACCGAGTTCGGCACTGGCCCGACGCGGATCGCCGCTGACACCGTCGACCGCCCGCAACGCCTGCGGCCGTACCAACGACGCATCGACGGCCCAGGCCAGCGACGTGTCGGCGAGCCCAGCATGGCGGCCGATCTCCTGCGCCGTGTAACCCCGTGCAGCCAGCACACCGTCGAAGGCCTGCGCCGCCGCGTAGTACTCGGTCAGCGCCAGCACCGACGAGCTGCCGCCCCATGCTCGATTGAGCTTGTCGGCCACCCGTTGCAGGCTGCGTTGATAGCCGCCGTGGTCGCCCAGCAGCACGACGTGACGAAAGCCGTGGTGGTGAAAGCTGCGCGCAGCGCCCTCGAGCACCGACTCGAACGCCGCCACCGGCACCGACACCGTGCCGGTGTAGCGCATGTGTTGCGTCGGCGGATCGATGTTGCCTTCGGGAACATACGACACCACCGGCGCCACCACGGCGTCGCCGAGTTGCTCGGCGATGCGCGCGGCGAGCACGCGCACGCGCGCGTTGTGCTTGCCCAGCACGAGGTGCGCGCCGTTCTGCTCGGTGCCGCCGATCGGCACCAGGACGGTCGTGGTGCCGTGTTCGATGCGATCGCGCAGCTCCACCGCGGTGAGCTCCTCCAGCCGGACGTCCGCGGCCATCACTTGCAGCGGTGCGATCGCCAGTGCGGCCGCGGCCCACGCGATGGTGACCCAACGACGCTCACTCATCGTCGCCGCCGAGGATTCCTCCGAGCAGGCCGCCGGCCCCGAAGCCCGGCAGCACCGAGCCTTCTTCGCGGCCGCCGCCGCGCTGCGGCGCGGCGGCGAACACGCGGCTGGCCAGGCGCGAGAACGGCAGGCTCTGCAGCCAGATCGTGCCGGGGCCGGTCATGCGCGCGAGGAACAGGCCCTCGCCGCCGAACAACGCCGTCTTCACCTTGCCCACGTACTGAATCTCGAAGTTCACCCCCGGCGTATACGCCACCACGCAACCGGTGTCGATGAACAGTGCCTCACCCGCGGCCAGCTCGCGCTTGACCACGGTGCCGCAGGCGTGGACGAACGCAAGACCTTGGCCGTCGAGCCGCTGCATGATGAAGCCTTCGCCGCCGAAGAAGCCCACCCCGAGCTTCTGCTGGAACGCGATGCCGAGCGACACGCCGCGCGCCGCGCACAGGAAGGCGTCCTTCTGGCACAGCAGCGTGCCGCCGAGCTGGCCGAGCGGCATCGGCACGATCTTGCCCGGGTACGGTGCGCCGAACGCCACGCGCTGCTTGCGCTGCGCCTGGTTCGTGTAGACGGTGGTGAACAGCGATTCGCCGGTCAGCAGGCGCTTGCCTGCACCGAGCAGCTTGCCGAACAGGCCGCCCTGGTTGGCGCCCGACCCGTCGCCGAACACGGCCTCCATCGTGATGCCCGGGTCCATGAAGAACATGCTGCCGGCTTCGCCGATGGCGGCCTCGCCGGGATCGAGCTCGACCTCGACGAACTGCATCTCCGAGCCCTTGATCTCGTAGTCCACCACGTCCATCGCCATGTGCACACCAAGCCGGGTTGCCGAAACCGGCGCGATGGTAGCGAACTTCGATGGCGCGCTCTTTGCGCGCCGGCAAGATCGGGTGCCGAAGTTGGCGCGTCAGCGCAGCGGCAAAGACCCCGACCCCGCCAGCATGCTGGCCAGCACCAGCATCGCGAGCGATGCCACCACCGCGATCAGCAGCATCCAGTGCGGATGCACGCGCGGCGGCTGGTGGCGATAGCGCAGTGTGAAGGCGTCCATCTGCGTGCGGTGGTGGCGGCCCGCGAGTGCGAGACGATGGCCGACACGATAGGACGCACCGGCGCGCGCGTGCATCCCACTCAGGAGGGATGACACCACATGAACCGACGGGGCGCGTGCGCGCAACGCGTCAGCGCGCTTGCAGCAGCCGCGGCAGCGCTTGCGCCGCGGTGCTGCGCAGCACGGCGTGCGCCTGGCCGTCGATCTCGCTGTCGTGCGGATTGACGATGGCGACGAAAGCGCCGCCGCGCCGCGCCAATGCGGCGAGCCCGGCGGCCGGCCACACCGCGCCCGATGTGCCGACGACCAGCGCCACGTCGCAACCGGTGGCGGCCCGCTCGGACGCATCGATCGCCGCCGCGGGCAGCATCTCACCGAACCAGACGACGTCCGGCCGCACCAGGTTGCCGCAGTGCCCACAGTGCGGCGGGCTGCCGGGCAACGCGTCCGCCGTGCGGCACGCGGGCGAGCGCGCACAACGATCGAGCCAGCGATCGGCCAGCAGCTCGCCGTGCAGCCTGATCGTGCCGCGGTTGCCGGCGCGTTGATGCAGATCGTCGACGTTCTGGCTCACCAGCGTCAGCACGCCCGGGCGCCGGCATTCGAATGCGGCCAGCGCCAGATGCCCCGCGTTGGGCTGTGCGGCGCGCATCGCGACGCGCCGCTCGGCATACCAGTCCCACACCAGGCGCGGATCGGCGCGAAACCCCTCCTCGCTGGCCAGCTGCGCCGGATCGAAGCGCGACCAGAGACCGGTGCCGCCGCTGGGCCGCCCCGAGGCGGCACGCTCCCCTCGGGGGAGCGGCGCCGCAGGCGCCGAAGGGGCCGTCACGGCCGCATCGCGGAACGTCGCGATGCCGCTCTCGGCACTCATGCCGGCGCCGGTAAGCACGAACAGCGAACGCGCCGCCTCGATGCGCGCCCTGACCGCTTCGATAGGCTCCTCACGCATCGCGCTGACGCCTGGCTTCGAACAGGCACACGCCGGCGGCCACCGACACGTTGAGGCTCTCGACCGCGCCGTGCATCGGGATGCGCAGCAGCGCGTCGCAGCTCGTCCGCGTCAGCTGGCGCAACCCCTTGCCCTCGGCGCCGAGCACCAGCGCCAGCGGCCCGCGCAGGTCGGCGTCGTACAGCGCCTGCTCCGCGTCGTCGGCGGCGCCGATCACGCGGATGCCCTGCGCCTTCAGCTCGCCGATGCAGCGCGCCAGGTTGGTCACCATCAGGTACGGCACCGTCTCGGCGGCGCCGCTGGCCACCTTGGCCACCGTGGCATTGATGCCCACCGCATGGTCCTTCGGCGCGACCACGGCGTGCGCGCCGGCGCCGTCGGCGACGCGAAGGCAGGCGCCGAGGTTGTGCGGATCGGTCACGCCGTCGAGCAGCAGCAGCAGCGGCGCTTCGTCGACGTCCTCGAGCACCTCAACGAGCGTGCGCGGTCGGAACACCGCGTCGACGCGCGCCACCACGCCCTGGTGCCTGTGCGTGCCGGCCAGACGCTGCAGTCGTTCGGCGTCGCTGTCGACGACGCGCACTCCCGCAGCCTGTGCCCGTGCGACGAACTGCCGCATGCGAGCGTCGCGCCGCGTCGAATCCACGTGCACCTCGCGCACCGACTCCGGCGCGGTCTTCAGCCGCACGGTGACTGCATGAAAACCGAACAGCACCTGACGCGCAGCCATGTCGGCATCCTAGCGTGGCGGCGGTCGCGCCCCGGCCGGCCGCCGGGCGTGCGGCTCAGGCGCGAACGCTGATCAGGCTGCCGGGCTGCGTGGCTTCGCCGGCGCGGTCATCGTCGACGTGCAGCTCGCGCGCCAGCGCATGCAGGAAGTCGCCGAGCTGCGACTGCAAGGCCTGGCGCGTGGCGGCCTGCGGCCGGCCGGCGGCGTGCTGCAACTCGGCAAAGGCCACCAGCAGCTGCTCCTCATGGCGTGCGCGGCGTTGCGCCGCCTCGCCGGCGCGGGCCGGTGCCGGCTGCGGTGACGCATCGGCGTCGCCGGATGCCAGGTTGAGGGCCCGCGCGAACCCGATCAACGCACGCTCGAGAACCACGTCCTGCCCGCCGGCGGCCACAGCGGGCAGCTGCAACGCGCGCAGCAGCGCGCGCAGCAACGGTGAATGCCGCACGCTGTCGCAATCGGGCGCCGCCTCGAGGCGGCCCTCGTCGTCGCGCTGCCCGCGGCGGGCGTCGCGCTCGGCGGCCGGCTGCTGCGACGGTGCCCACGCCGCGCCCGCGCGGGGTGAGACGCGATAGGCCCGGGTCAGCGACAGCGGCGGCATGGTCGCTCTTTCGGCCGTTGCGGACGCGCACTGAGGCGCAAAAGTGCCGCCAAACGTAACCGGCCTGCCGTGCACCTCAGCCCCTCAGCGCGGCGGCCGCCATCACCAGGCCGATGAGCACCGGCTGGTGCACCATGTAGAAGCTGAGCGACCAGCGACCCAGCCAGGCCAGACCGCCGGCGGCGCGCGGGATCGGGGCCTGCAACCAGGCCGGTCGGTGGGCCAGCAGCCACTGGCCGGCGCCGGCACCCCACAGCATCACGCCAAGCCACGGCAGCACCGGCACGTAGTCCTCGGTCACGGGCTTGCGCGTCACGAGGCCGATCCAGCGCAGCCACGGCCCGTTGAACGCCTCGTCACGCCACAGCAGCGGCAGCACCAGCGCCAACGCGCCGAGCGGCCACAGCCAACGCCGGTGCGGAGCGACCAGGCGCACGACGATCAACATCACGGCAATGCCGTGCAGCACGCCGAAGGAGATCCAGCTGTGCGGGAACATCCACGCCGAACCAATCGAGACCAGCACCGCGCAGCCGGCGATCTGAGCCCAGCGCCGCCAGAAGCGGGCCCACGACTGGCCCTGCCCGAGCGCGATCGCCTGGCCGATGCCGGCGCAGAACAGGAACAGCGTGACGATGCAGGTGCGCTGCGTGGTCCAGAACGGATCCGCGGTGAACAGCTGCCTCGGCACGAAGAAGCCGTAGTGGTTGAGGTCGAAGCAGAAGTGGAACAGCGCCATCCAGACGATGGCCACGCCGCGCAGCGCATCCAGACGATCGAACCGCTGCGACAGAGGCATCAAGCAGCCGTTGGCGTGTGGTTCGGCGCCGGGCCGCCCCAAGCCGAACCGCGCCCCCTTGGGGGTGAGGTGGGACGTGAGCCAGCACCTGCCTGCTGGCGAGCGCCTGCCGAACCGGCGGCGCCTGCAGGCGCGGCCGTGGAGCAGCGCAGACGCGCAGCGTCAAGCGTGGGGGTCCACATCCGGCGGCGACAGCAGCGGCAGCCCCGAGTCCTTGCCCAACAGGCCGGCCTCGGCATAGATGCCGAGCTTGTCGCGCGTGTCGGTGATGTCGAGGTTGCGCATCGTCAGCTGGCCGATGCGGTCGGCCGGCGTGAAGGCACCCTCGCCCTTCTCCATCGTCAGGCGCTCGGGGTGGTAGGTCAGGTTCGGGCTCTGGGTGTCGAGCAGCGAATAGTCGTTGCCGCGTCGCAGCTCGAGCCACACCTCGCCGGTGACCGCGCGCGCCACCCAGCGCTGCGCGGTCTCGCGCAGCATCATCGCCTGCGGGTCGAACCAGCGGCCGTGGTACAGCAGCTTGCCCAGGCGCCGACCATTGCTGCGGTACTGCTCGATCGTGTCCTCGTTGTGGATGCCGGTGACCAGCCGCTCGTAGGCGATGTGCAGCAGCGCCATCGCGGGCGCCTCATAGATGCCGCGGCTCTTGGCCTCGATGATGCGGTTCTCGATCTGGTCGCTCATGCCCAGGCCATGACGGCCACCGATCGCGTTGGCCTCGTCGAACAGCGCCACCGCGTCCTTGAAGGTGCGGCCGTTCAGCGCGACCGGCTGGCCCTCCTCGAAGCGCACGCTGACCGTCTCGGCCTTCACGGCCACGTCGTCGCGCCAGAACGCCACGCCCATGATCGGGTTGACGATCGACAGCCCCTTGTTCAGGAACTCCAGGTCCTTCGCCTCGTGCGTCGCGCCGAGCATGTTCGAGTCGGTGCTGTACGCCTTCTCGACGCTCATCTTGTAGTCGAAGCCGTGGGCGATCAGGTACTCGCTCATCTCCTTGCGGCCGCCGAGCTCGTCGATGAAGCGCTGGTCGAGCCACGGCTTGTAGATCTTCAGCTGCGGGTTGGCGAGCAGGCCGTAGCGGTAGAAGCGCTCGATATCGTTGCCCTTGTAGGTGCTGCCGTCGCCCCAGATGTGCACGCCGTCGTCGCGCATCGCCACCACCAGCGCCGTGCCGGTCACCGCGCGGCCGAGCGGCGTGGTATTGAAGTAGGTGGCGCCGCCCGTGCTGACGTGGAACGCGCTGCACTGAATCGCGACGATGCCTTCGTGCACCAGTTGCGGCCGGCAGTCGACGAGCCGGGCGATCTCGGCGCCGTACAGCTTGGCGCGACGCGGAATGTCGTCGTAGTCGGTCTCGTCGGGCTGGCCGAGGTGGGCGGTGTAGGCGCACGGGATCGCGCCCTTGGCGCGCATCCAGTGCACGGCGGCGGAGGTGTCGAGGCCGCCGGAAAACGCGATGCCGACACGTTGGCCGGCGGGCAGGGATTGCAGGATGGTGGCAGACATGGCGACTCCAGAGGCGGCAATGCTACGGGAACGGCGGGATACCACCCGGCACGGGCGCCATCCATCTACAAGGAGTTCAGCGCATCAAGCAGCACGGCGCGATAGTCGTCGAACGCGTCGAGGTCGTTGTGCCCGGCGCCCTTCACGATGTGCAGTTGCGCCGCCGGGTTCGCGCGGCGCAAAGCCTCGCTGTGCGACGGCGCGATCAGCGTGTCGAGCTCGCCATGGACCAGCAGCACCGGCCTGCGCAGCTGCGCCAGCGCGGCGTCGGTGGCCAGCGGGTAGCGCAGCAAGGCGCCCGGCACCCAAGGGTAGTGGTCGGCCGCCAGCGCCCGCATGCTCGAGTACGGCGACACCAGCACCGTCATTTCCGGCTGCGCGTCCAGCGCCAACCGGGCCGCCAGCGCGGTGCCGAGCGAACGGCCGAGCAACACGCGCGTCTTGCCGGCGTACAGCGGCGCGATACGGTCCCACGCGGCGCGCACGTCGGCGTGCAGCTGCGCCTCGCTCTCGATGCGTCCGGTGCTCTTGCCGTAGCCACGGTAGTCGAGCATGAACAGATCGACATTCGCGCTGCGATAGACGTCGAGTTCGGAGAACCAGTTGCGCAGGCTGCCGGCATTGCCGTGCAGGAAGAACACCACGCCGCGCGGCGCCGGCAGCCGCAAGTGCAGCGCATGCAGCTTCGCACCGGGCACGTCGATGGCTCGCTCCTGCACGTCGGCACCGGCGTCGAATCGGTGGTCCGCCGGCAACCGCTCGGGCGCGAAGAGCAGACGCTCCTGGCCCCACCACAGCAGCGCGAGCAGCGCAACGTAGGCGAGCAGCGCGGCGCCGGCCAACGCTAGCACGTCGCGCGCTACCCGCCGATGATCGACCGCCACGTCTCGATCTCGTCGACGACGAAGCCGAAGAACGCCGACACGCGCGGCGTGCGGCGCAGCTCCGGTCGGGTGAGGATGCGCCACTTGCGTGTCAGTTCCGGAATCGGCCCGAGCACGCGCTGCAGCTCCGGTTCCGCGTCGCCGAGCGCGGTGGGCAGCGCCGCGATGCCGATGCCCGAACGCGCGGCCGCGAGCATGCCGAGCACGCTGTCGTTGCGCACCACCGGCGCCACCGACGGCGCCACCTCGCGCAACCACAGCGCCGCGCGGTGATTGGCCATCGAGTCGTCGAGGCCGATCAGCGCATGCCGCGCCAGCTCGCCGACGGCGCCCGGCACACCGTGGCGCGCCGCGTAGTCGCGACTGGCGTACAGCGCCCACAGCGATTCGCCGATCGTGCGGCCGACGAGCTCGCCGTCGTCGGTATCGCCCGAGCGCAGCGCGACGTCGACATCGCCCTCGCTCAGGTCGAGGTACTTGTCGCTCATCACGAATTCGATCTTCAGCTGCGGGTGGCGCCGGGCAAACCGCTCGAGCAGCGGCGAGCGCGTGATCCGCAGCAGCAGCGGCTCTGGACAGGTGACGCGCAGCACGCCGGCGGCGTCGCGTTGCGCTTGCTGCACCTGCTGCTGCAGCGACTGCACCTCGGCCTCCACGCGCTCGGCCTGCGGCAGCAGCGAGCGGCCGAAATCGGTCAGCCGGTAGCCCGCGGTGTGGCGCTCGACCAGCGGCCGGCCGACGCGGCGCTCGAGTTCGGCCAGCCGGCGCTGGACGGTGGTCTGGTTGACGTCGAGCGAGCGAGCGGCGGCCAGCGTGCTGCCGTGTCGCGACACCGCGAGCAGGTACTTGAGGTCGTCCCAGTCGAACATTCGAATGCGTGCGCCGCGCTGTGCAAATGTGCAGCCCCATTGTGCAGCGCCGCGGCTTCCACGGCCGCGGCACGGGGCCTAGCCTTGGCCCATCACCCGCTCCCAAAGGAAGATCCGCATGCACCCCCGCGCCACCTCAGCCCTGCTCGCCTGCGCCATGGCGGCGCCGATCGCTCTGGCGCAGCCAGCCGGGCCGGACCCGCTGCGCACCGACGGTGACAAGTACAAGGCGATCCTCGACAACCCCTGCGTGCGCGTGCTCGAGTACCGCGACCGCCCCGGCGACAAGACCCACCAGCACGCGCATCCGGCGTTCGTGCTCTATGCGCTGGCACCCTTCAAGCGCACGCTGACGCTGCCCGACGGCAAGGTGATCAGCCGCGAGTTCAAGGCCGGCGACGTGATGTGGTCACCCGCGCAGACCCACATCGGCACCAACGTCGGCGACACGCCGACGCACGTGCTGATCGTCGAACTCAAGCCCGGCGCGGCGAATCCCGCCGCCTGCGGGCCGCGCTGACCGGCGCTCAGGCGCGCAGCGCGCGCACCGGCTGCAGTGCGTCGTCGCCGTCGACGCCGCGAATGAAAGTTTCCAGCACCGGGTTGACCAGCCAGCCGTGCGTCACCGGCGCCATGTGGCCGGCATCGATCTTGTGACGGCGCGCCTGCGGCAGCGCATCGGCCAGCGCATCGAGCACGTCGCGCGGCGGCCGCGGCCCGGACGCGCCGGCGAACAGGCACACCGGCACGTCGATGTGGCGGTGGCCGTCGAGGGTCGACCGCTCGCGTGCGATGGCCTCGAAGTCCAGCAGCGTCTTGGGCACCAGCTTTCCCAGGTTGCTCTGCACGTGGCGGGGCAGCTGGGCGAACGCGCCGGCGCCCGACCAGTAGTCGATGAACCCGCGCGCGCCGGCCAGCGCGTCGCCGTCGTCGGCACAGCGCCGCAGCGCGTCGCGCACCGCCTCGAGTTCGAGGCGGCCGCGATGGTCCGGCGGCAGCAGGTGGATCGCCACAGGCTCGTACAGCGCCAGGCTGCGCAGCCGGTGCGGTTGCCCGCGGGCGAGCTGCAACGCCACCGCGGCGCCATACGAATGGCCCACCAGATGGAAGCTCTCGCCCGGCAGCAGCGCGACGTCGAGCACAGCGTCGATCAGCCGCACCTCGTCTTGCAGCGTGAACGGCTCGCCAACCGGCGGCATCGGCGACGTGCCGTAGCCATGCAGGTCGATCGCGATCAGACGATGGCTGCGGCGCATGCGCTCGACCAGTGCGCGCCACTGGCCCTTGGAGCCCATCGAGCTGTGCAGCAGCACCACCGGACGGCCGCGGCCTTCGATGTGGAAGCCGACCTGGCTGTCGAGCAAGGCGGCGGAAGTCGGTGGAAGCATGGTGTCCTCGAACGGCGAGTGGCGGGGAATGTCCCGAGACACGCCGTGCGGGGCGACACGCGGTCAACGCACCGCATTACAGATGCAATCCGCACCGCGCAGCCTGCCTCCCGTGCAACCGCCGTGCGGCGCGACCACCCGCCGCGCTTGCGCGCGTCAGGCGCGCGCTGCGGGCACGAGGTCGAGCGCGAGCTTGTCGACGCCGCGCAGCAGCTCCACGCGCACGCTGCGGCCGATGCGTTCGCCGCCGAGCACGCGGTACAGCGTGTCGACGTCGTCGATCGGCACGCCATCGACGGCGACGATGCGGTCGCCCGACTTGATGCCGGCACGCGCCGCCGGGCCGTCGACCAGCACCTCGTCGACCCTCACCGCGCCGTCGACGGCAAGCTGGTGATGCAGCATCGTGCGCCGTGGCAGCGGCACGCTCTGTGCCGCGATGCCGAGCCACGCGCGCCGCACACGGCCGTGGCGCAGCAGCTCGCTGACCACCCAGCGCGCGGTGTCCGACGGCACCGCGAAGCACAGCAATTGGGCGCCGGCGATGATCGCCGTGTTGACGCCGATCACCTGGGCCCGCGTGTCGAGCAGCGGGCCGCCGGAGTTGCCGGGGTTGAGGCTGGCGTCGGTCTGGATCACGCCCTCGATCAGGCGGCCGTTGCGCGCGCGCAGGCTGCGCCCGAGCGCCGACACGACGCCAGTGGTCACCGTCTGCGACAGCCCCTGAGGATTGCCGATCGCGATCACCAGCTGGCCGACGCGCAGGCGCTTCGACTCGCCGAGCGACAGGTGCGGCAACGCCGCCGTGCTGCCGATGCGCAGCAGCGCCAGGTCGGTGTCGACGTCGGCGCCGACGCGCTGCGCCGCGTGCTCGCTGCCGTCGTCGAGCGTGACGGTGATCGCGTCGCCGGCGTCGACCACGTGGCTGTTGGTCAGCAGGTAGCCGTCGGGCGTGATCAGGAAGCCCGAGCCCGCGCCCTCGCGATGGCCGCGCCGCGCCTGCACGCGCAGCGACACCACGCCGCCGCGCGTGCACTCCAGGGTCTGCACGACGGCGCGCGAAT
>DATIFD010000057.1:0-3224 GCA_035455385.1 Burkholderiaceae bacterium | reverse complement strand
TGAACGACATGGACGCGAGGCGCTCCTATTGCAGAGGCAGAGGCTCCAGGCACTCGATCCAAGCGAACACCGCGGATCCGGCTCTGCCGGTCCGCTGGTGTTGCCCCCTCGAGGGGGGTGAGCGGGACGGCGACAGTCCGGGGGACTGTCGCCCGCCAGCGAACGCCGCCAGGCCGCTTCGGGGGTGGTTCATGACGCGAGCCGCACGCGCGGATCGATCCAGCTGTAGGCCAGGTCGATCAGCAGGTTGCTGGCGATGTACAGCAGCGCGCTCAGGAACACCATCGTGCGCACGATCGCGAAGTCCTGGCCGCTGATGGCCTCGATCACGAAGGCACCGAGCCCGGGGATGCCGAAGAAGCTCTCGAACACCAGGCTGCCGAGGAACACGTACGGCAGGTACGAGCCGGCCGACGTGACGATCGGGATCAGCGCGTTACGCAGCACGTGGCGGCCGAGCACGCGCAGCTCGCTCAGGCCCTTGGCGCGCGCGGTGCGCACGTAGTCCTTGCCGATCTCCTCGAGGAACATCGCGCGGTACAGCCGCGACTCGCCGCCCAGCCGCGACAGCAGCGACAGAAAGATCGGCAGCAGCAGGAAGCGCGCGGCACCGAGCCCGGGCGCGTAGCCCGAGATCGGCACCAGCCGCAGCACGCGGGAGAACAGGAACTGGCCGACGATGATGTAGAACAGGCTCGAGATCGACAGCATCACGACGCACAGCACCACGCCCCAGAAGTCCAGCGCCGAGTGGCGGAAGAACACCAGCAGCAGCGAGAAGCCGATGCTGGCGATCAGCTGCAGGATGAACAGCGGCAGCGCGAGCTGCAGACTCACCCACATGCGCGTCTTCACCTCGTGGCCGATGTCGACGCTGCGCGCCGAGTCGGAACGGCCGAACTGCAGCGCGAGCAACGAGACGGAACGCTCCCACAGCACGGTGCGCGTGAACTTGGCCGTGCCGGGCTCGGCGGCATTCCAGTACAGCGGGCGGTCGTAGCCGCGCTCGGCCTTCCACTTGTCGATCTGCTCCTGCGTCACGCGCTTGCCGCCGATGTTCAGCCGCGCCATGTCGTCGGGCGTGTTGACCGTGAAGAACAGGAAGAAGGTGAGCAGGTTCACCCCGATCAACACGGCCAGCGCGTACCACAGGCGCCTCACCAGATAGGTGGTCATCGTCGGGCGCTCAGCCGGCCGCCGGCGCGGTGCGCCGCGCAGTCGCGTTCTCGCGCAGCCGCCAGCTGCGCCAGCCCCACGCCAGCACGGCCAGGAGCGCCAGCAGCGGCAGCACCAGCGGCCAGACGATCGGGTGATTCCATGCGGCTTGCATGCGCACGCGCAGCGCGGGGTCGACGCGGTAGTACTGCGCCATGTCGCGGATCAGGATGCTCGGCTTGCCGTTGTAGACCCACTGCTGGAACGCGAGCCCTCCCCAGGCGATATAGCCGAACGACCACGGCGCGTCGCGCTGCGTGATGGCGACCATCTCGTCGATCACCTGCTGCTTGCGCGGCGTGTCGTCGAGCGTTTGCAGCTCGCGGAACAGCGCGTCGAAGCGCGGGTTCTCGTAGTTGGCGATGTTCTCGCCCTGACTCTTGCTCTTGGCGTTGGGCCCGTACAGCAGGAACAGAAAATTCTCGGCGTCGGGATAGTCGGCCAGCCAGCCGGCCCAGACGATCTGGTGCTTGCCCTTGAGCGTCTTGTCCTGCCACTGGTTGAAGTCGGTGGCGCGGATCTCGAGCTGGATGCCGATCTTCGCGAACTGCTTGACCATCCAGTCGTTCTCCGACTTGAACTCCGGCGTGATCGCGCGCTGGAAGTCGTAGTTCAGCACCAGCGGCCTGCCGGTGGTCGCGTCGCGGCCGTCCGGATAGCCTGCTTCGGCGAGCAGCCGCCTGGCGTCTTCGATCGGGCGGCGCACCACCTTGCCGTCGACCAGCCGATGCGTCACCGGGTTGTAGAAGCCGGGCGTCTGCTCGCGCGAGCCGAACAAGCCGGGCGGGATCGGACCGTGCGCGGCATCGCCGCCCTTGTAGCGGAAGATGCGGCCGTAGCCCTCCTCCCAGTCGATCGCGATCGATATCGCCTGGCGCAGCTTGCGGTGCCGTTCGCGCACCTCGGGGCCGCCGACGTTGCCGACCACCGGATCGAGCATGTTGAACGCGAGGTACCAGTTGGAGATGTCGGCGGTGAGCGGAAACTTGAACTTGCGCTCCTCGAACAGGCGGCGCACTTCGTCGGAGTCGTCGGCATCGGCCTTGAAGCCCACGCCCCACTCGGGCCGCTCGATCTCCGGCACGTCGAGGTAGCCCTGCTTGAACTTCTCCTTGCGCGGCGTGCGCTCCTTCTCGATCGACACGTACAGCCGGTCGACGAACGGCGTGCGCTTGCCGCAGTCGTCGAGCAGGCCCGCGGCCCTGTCCCCGGGCTGGCCTTCGCACGGGTAGGTGCCACCGCGGTAGTTGGGGTTGCGCTCGAGCACGTGCAGCCGGTCGCGCTCGAAGGTGCGCATCATGAACGGGCCGGTGCCCACCGGCCACTGGTTCAGCGACAGCCCGGCCTGCGCCATGCCCGGCTGCGCGTAGAACGCGTCGGCTTCCCACGGCAGCGGCGCCGTGAACGGCATGGCCATCCAGTAGCGCCACTGCGGGTACTTGCCCTTCAGCCGGATGCGAAACGTGTAGCGATCGAGCGCCTGCGCTCCGGCCAGCGGCCAGCGCCGGAAGTCGAGGAAAGGCTTGTCCTGCAGGTCTTCGGGCAGGCCGGCGAGCAGCTTGGCGTCTTCGCGCTTGACCAGCTCGGCGTACTCCTTCAGCCCGATCACGTACTCGGCGAACACTGCGAACACCGGTGCCTCGATGCGGGTGGTCGCGTGGCGCTTGATCGCATAGACGAAGTCGTCGGCCACCAGCTCGCGGGTGCCTTGGTGCTCGAAGTCCCACGGCGAGCGCTTGTCGCCCAGCTCCTTGCGGGTCAGCGCATGGTCGGTGTGGTAGCGGTAGCGACCCTGGTCGTCCTTGGCGAACGCCGGGTGCGGCTGGTACATCACGCCGTGCCGGATCGGGATGTCGTACACGCTCTCGGCGATGCGATCGGCGGGTGCGTCGTGGGGCAGGCGCTGGCCATTGGCGTCGAGGTATATCGGTGCGACGACCTGCGTCGCCACCTTCGGCATCAGCTGATACGGTCGCTTCAGGTAGTGGTAGCCGTACGGCGGCTCGTAG
>DATIFD010000056.1:0-3995 GCA_035455385.1 Burkholderiaceae bacterium | reverse complement strand
CAGCGCCTGCGCGAGCGCGCGGATGCCCTCCTCGGCCATCAACGCAACGATCGGATTGATGTCGGACGCGTACAGCCCTTCGGCCGCGTGCGCGATCGCGTTGACGCCGCTGGTGATCGACAACTGCAGGGGCAGCGTCATCGTCAGCTCGGGGTCGTAGACCACGGTCTTGGGCAGCACACGCACGTCGCGCCCGGTCTTCTTCACGCCGCCCTCGGTGAGGCCGTAGATCGGCGTCATCTCGCTGCCGGCATACGTCGTGGGCACCGCGACGATCGGCAATCCGGAATCGAGCGCGATCGCCTTGCCGAGCCCGGTGGTCGAACCGCCGCCAACGGCCACCGCGCAGTCGGCTTCCAGCCGCCGCGCGATGTCGCGCGCCTCGCGTGCCGTCTCGATCGGCACGTGCATCACCGCCTGCGCGAACACGCCGGCCGCGCGCGCGCCGAGCATCTCGGCAACTTGCTCCGCGCTGCTGCGTTGCTCGGGTGTCGACAACACGAGCGCACGCTTGGCACCGAGCCGCTCAATCTCAGCTGTTAGCTGCGCGAGCGACCCAGCACCGAACACGACGCGCGGGATTGCGAGCTGAAGTTCGAAGCGGTCGGTACTCATGGGCTGCATCCAGCCGCGACTGCCGACACCGAGCACGCAGGGCTGCGGGCGGGCAGGCGCCTGCGCTCAACCCCCGGCGCCCCGGCCCTACGGGCCGGGGTCCCCTGTGCTGCTCGCCTGCCAGGGGCGGCTCCGCCCCTCGGCCTCGCATGGCCGGCACGACGCTGACGCGTCGCGCCTATGCTCGGACCTCGACATGCTCGCCGTCGCGCCGCGATTGCGCGCGTCGCGATTCCCCTTGGCAGTCTGCGCTGCTCGGCGCCTACCATTCGCGCCGTCACCTGCCCGCCCACGGCCTTGCCAGCACCCCCGTGGCATGCGTCGTCAAGCACCACGAGCGTCTCAGCGCGGTGGGCGGTGCCCGGTGGGGGCGACTGGTGGCGCGGCGAGAAGCGCAGCAGCGCAAGGGGGAGTCCGGCCCGCCAGGGCTGGACCGGCGAGAAGCCATGAAGCGGCGGCGCGTTCAGCGCCGCTGCGAGCGGCATCGCAGCCGCCCTTGGGCTGCGAGCATCGCAGCGCAGTCGGCGCGCAGCGCCGACCGCGACAGTAGGAGCCACTACCGGGTACCGCCCACCGCGCCGCGCAAGCACCTCACGCGCACTCATCTCGAATACCAAGGCGGGATCTGCGCGTCGACATTGACCCACACGCTCTTGACCTGCGTGTACTCGCGCATCGCGTCGAAGCCCATCTCGCGACCGTAGCCGGAGAGGCCCGTCCCGCCGAACGGCGAACCCGGATTCACCCGCTTGTACGAGTTGATCCACACCATGCCCGCCTTGATTTCACGGCCGAAGCGGTGGGCGCGCGGCAGGTTCATCGTCCACAGGCCGCTGCCGAGGCCGTAGTCGGTGCCGTTGGCGATCGCCAGCGCCTCGTCGTCCGTCTTGAACGTCAGCACAGTGACGAACGGGCCGAACACTTCCTCCTGCGCGACGCGATCCTGCGGCGACTTGGCGCGCACGACGGTGGGCTCGACGTAGCATCCCTTGGCAAGGTCGCCGTCCGGGCCCTTGCCGCCGGTGAGCACCTCGCCGCCTTGCTCGCGCGCGATGTTGACGTAGTTCAGCACGCGGTCGCGGTGCAGCTTGCTGGTCAGCGGCCCCATCTCGGTGGCCGCGTCCAGCGGGTTGCCGAGCCGGATCGACTTCGCCAGCGCGATGAACTTGTCGAGAAACGCGTCGGCGATTTTCTCGTGCAGGATCAGCCGCGACCCCGCGATGCAGGCCTGGCCCTGGTTGTGGAAGATCGCCCACGCGCTGCCGTTGACCGCGGCCACCAGGTTGGCATCGTCGAACACGATGTTGGCGCCCTTGCCGCCCAGCTCGAGCTGCACCTTCTTGAGATTCCCGGCGCTGGCCTGCACGACCTTGCGGCCGGTGGCGGTGCTGCCGGTGAACGCGATCTTCGCGATGCCCGGGTGCTCGGCGATCGCCTGGCCGGCCACGGTGCCCAACCCCGGCACCATGTTGACCACGCCGTCGGGCATGCCCGCCTCGCTCATCAGCTCGGCGATCTTCAGCGACGTCAGCGGCGTCACCTCGGCTGGCTTCATCACGATGGTGTTGCCGGCGGCGAGTGCCGGCGCCATCTTCCAGCTGGTGAACATCAGCGGGAAGTTCCACGGCACGACCTGCCCCACCACGCCCACCGGCTCGCGCAGCGTGTAGTTGAGGAAGCCCGCCTCGACGGGGATCGTCTCGCCCTGGAACTTGTCGGCCATGCCGCCGAAGTAGCGGTAGCACGCCGCGGTGCGCGGCACGTCGAGCGAGCGCGAGTCCTTCAGCGGGTGCCCGGTGTCGAGCGACTCCAGCCGCGCCAGCTCCTCGGCGTTGGCCTCGATCAGGTCGGCCAGCCTCAGCAGGATGCGACCGCGATCGGCCGCGCCCATGCGGCGCCACGCCGGCAGCGCCACGGTCGCCGCGTCGACCGCGCGGTTGACGTCCTCGAAGCCGGCCAGTGCGACCTCGGCGATCGTCGAGTTGTCGTGCGGGTTCAGCGTGGCCAGCGTCTCGCCGCTGACCGCATCGACGAACTCGCCACCGATGAACAACTGGTGGCGGATCGGCGTGCGCAGGCCGGCGGCTTGTGCGATCTCGGCGAGGTTCATCGCAATGACTCCGATGGCCGACGCGGGACGATCACTTCGCGTTGAGCCACGGATAGCGGGCCGTGTCCTTGCCCGCGTAGTCGGGGTCGAGGTAGATGAAGCAACGCTGGATCTGCCAGTCGCGGATCTCGAACACGTCGCACCAGCGCCCGGCCGCCCACTCGGGCACGCCGGCCCGCCACGGGCCGTCGCGATGCTCGCCGTGGCTGGTGCCTTCGCAGACGACCATGTCGCTGCCCGAGAAGACCCAGTTGAACTCCGAGAAGTGGTGAGCGATCGACTTCAGCGTACCGCCGACATCGCCGAACAGCTTGCCGATCTGGTCGCGCCCCGTGGCCACGCCCCACTTCGGAAAGTACACCTGCGCGTCGGTGGCAAACAGCTCGAGGATCGAGCCCCCACTGGACGTGACGCCGCCGTTGTCGAACGCCTTCAGGTACTCGAGCGCAACCGACTTGCGTTGTTCGTCGGTCATCGTCTGTTTCGCCAATGCCATCGTCGTCTCCTTATGGTCGAGCGAACGGAAGGCCGGCCATCGCCGGCCCGGTACCACCACCCTCGCGCGCGACGCCGCCATTCGGCGCGGCGCGCGCAGCGGTCAGGTCAGAACTTCACCGGGATCTCGGGCGCCTCGCCCTTCTGGATCTCGTAGACGAGATTGGGCGAGCCGTTCTCCCACACCAGCAGCATCGAGCGCTTCGGGCTGTAGCCCTGGTGGCGGCAGTACGCCGGCATCGCGGCCATGTCGCCGGCCTTCATGATCACGCGCGCCAGCGGCTTGCCGGTGGACTTGTCGGCGCAATCCCAGTGGATCTCGTCGCACATCTGGAAGAACCACTCGACGCGGTCGTTGGCGTGGATGATCGGCAGGATGTGCTCCTCGGTGGTCGGGCACATGTAGCTGTACTTGACCACCGACGTGAAGCTCGGGTTCCACGTCACCTGGCTGCGCGACAGGAAGCCGAACAGGTTGAACGCGTGCACCTCGTTCTCGAAGCCGGGCTCGGGGTGCAGCTCGGGCTCGCCCTGCGGCACGTCGGCGAATGCGCGGTTCACCGGCGCGCCCCGCGCGTCGGTGCGCAGCGGCAGGTCGTCCTTCAAGCCGACGCAGCGCTTGGCCAGCTCGCGCGCGCGCGTGATCTGCGCGCGGCTGTTGCCGTGCTTGCGGCCGTACGCGGTGCCGGTCTCCTGCGGCGCTGCGAACGGGTCGAACCCTTCGTTGGTCCAGTCGTCGAGCATGTCGGCGAACACCTTGCCGATCTGCTCGGTG
>DATIFD010000055.1:0-2793 GCA_035455385.1 Burkholderiaceae bacterium | reverse complement strand
GCCGCATGCGCCAGCCGCCGGAGAAGCTGCTGACCGGCGCGTCGAGTTGATCGACACGAAACCCCAGCCCGAGCAGCAACGCCTGCGCGCGGGCGCGGGCATCGAACGTGCCAGCCTCCTCGAGTGCGAGGTGGGCTTCGGCGATCTCATGGCCGTCGCCGCCAGCCTCGGCGGCGATCAGCTGCGCCTGCGCCCGCATCAGCACGTCGTCGCCCTGCAGCACGAACTCGGTGGCACCGTCGCCCGTCTCCGGCATCGACTGCGACACCTCGCCCACACGCCAGCGCGGCGGCACTTCGACGTCGCCGCGGTCGGCGTGCAGACGGCCGGCCAGCAGCGCGAACAGCGATGACTTGCCTGCGCCATTGCGGCCGACCAGACCCACCTTCTCGCCGGCGTGCACCGTGAGGTTGGTGCGCTCGAGCACCACCTTGACGCCGCGGCGCAGCGTGACGTCGCGCAGCGTGATCATGCTCGCTCCAGCGCGTCGCGGGCGATCAGCAGCACGGCATCGTCGCCTTCGCTGGTGGGCAGTGCAACGACGTCGAGCCGTGGGAACGCGGCATCGAAGTGCGCCCGCTCGTGCCCGATCTCCAGCACCAGAATGCCCATGGGTTGCAGGTGCGTGGCGGCCTCGCGGATCAGGCGGCGCACGAAGTCCATGCCGTCGTCGCCGCCGGCCAGCGCGATCGCGGGCTCGCAGCGGAATTCCGGCGGCAGCGCGGCCATCGACGCGGCATTCACATACGGCGGATTGCACAGGATCAGGTCGTAGCGATCGCGCACGGCAGCGAAGCCGTCGCCCTGGTGCAGCGCAATGCGATCGTCGAGGTCGTGTCGCTGCGCATTGACGCGCGCCAGGTTCAGCGCATCGACGGAAAGGTCGGTGGCGTCCACCGAAGCGGCGGGCCAGCGCATCGCAGCCAGGACGGCCAGGCTGCCGTTGCCGGTGCACAGGTCGAGCACGCGCGCCGGCGGGCCGTGCAGCCAGGCGTCGAGCGTGCCGTCGGTCAGCACCTCGGCGATCAGCGAGCGCGGCACGATGCTGCGCTCGTCGATCGTGAACGGGACGCCCTGCAACCAGGCCTCCCCGGTCAGGTAGGCCGCCGGGCGGCGCGTGTCGATGCGCCGCGCGATCAACGCGTCGACGTGGGCGATCGCCGCGTCGTCCAGCTCGCGTGCAGCCACGTCGTCCAGCGCGTCGAGCGGCAGGTTCAGCCGCCACAGCACCAGCCAGGCCGCTTCGTCGAACGCATTGGTCGTGCCCTGTCCAAACGAAACGCCCGCCTGTTCGAGGCGGGCGCTGGAGCGCTCGATCAATTCGATGACGGTCATCGGCGTGCGCCCTGCGCGGGCCGTGGCCAACGACGTGCGGGCGGAAGTTTCATGTCAGCAGTGTCTCGAGGGTGCGGCGATAGATGTTCTTCAATGGCTCGATGTCGGCCACGATGACGTTCTCGTCGATTTTATGGATGGTTTCGTTGACGGGGCCGAACTCCACCACCTGCGGGCAGATTCTGGCGATGTAACGGCCGTCGGAAGTGCCGCCGGTGGTCGACAGCACCGGCGTCACGCCACGCTCGACGCGGATCGCCGCACCGAGCGCATCGCTCAGCGACCCGGGCGTGGTCAGGAAGGGCTCGCCGCCCAGCACCCAGGCGGCCTCGTACGTGAGGCCGTGGCGGTCGAGCACGGCATGCACGCGCGACTTGATCGACTGCGGTGTCGATTCGGTGCTGAAGCGGAAGTTGAAGTCGACCAACACGGCGCCGGGGATCACGTTCAGCGCGCCGGTGCCGCCGTGGATGTTGGACACTTGGAATGTGGTGGGCGGAAAGTGCACGTTGCCGCGGTCCCACTCGGTGGCGGCGAGCTCGGCCAGCGCCGGCGCGAGTTGATGGATCGGGTTGCGTGCCAGCTGTGGATAGGCCACGTGGCCCTGCACGCCGCGCACCGTGAGCTTGCACGACAGCGAGCCGCGGCGGCCGTTCTTGATCATGTCGCCGAGGTGCTCGACCGACGTCGGCTCGCCGACGATGCAGCAGTCGAGCCGCTCGCCGCGCTGCCGGAGGGCCTCGACCACCTGCACCGTGCCGTCGATGGAAGGGCCTTCCTCGTCGCTGGTGATCAGCAGCGCCACCGCGCCGGCGTGCGACGGCTGGGCGCGCACGAACTCCTCGCTGGCCACCACCATCGCGGCGACCGAGGTCTTC
Source organism: Burkholderiaceae bacterium (assembly GCA_035455385.1). Taxonomy (GTDB): domain Bacteria; phylum Pseudomonadota; class Gammaproteobacteria; order Burkholderiales; family Burkholderiaceae_C; genus JAEUPI01. The sequence continues at coordinate 580 of DATIFD010000055.1, read as the reverse complement.
ATGTCGGCCGCGCCGCGTCCGTACAGGCGGCCATCGCGGTGCGTCGGCACGAACGGGTCGCTGCGCCACTGCTCGAGCGGGCCGCTGGGCACGACGTCGGTGTGCCCGGCGAGCACCACGGTGGGCCCTGCGCGCGACCCGCGGTGGATCGCCCACAGGTTGGTCACGCGCGCGTGTTCAGGCCCGAACGGCATCGACTCGCAGACAAACCCGAGTGGCTGCAGCCGCTCGCCGATCAGGGCCTGGCAGCCGTCGTCTGCCGGCGTGACCGACTGGCGCGAGATCAACGCCTCGAGCAGGTGCAGGGTAGCGTTCATGCCGGAATTATCGGTGGCGGCCGGCGTGGCTCCCGGAAAGGGCACAGGCCACCCGCGGGTGGCCCGTCGCCGCGGCGCTGCCGCGCGGAATCAGCGCCGTGTCAGCGGTGCGCTGCGCGTGCTGTTCCGCTCGGAGACCACGTCGAGCGCGATCTCGGTGAAGAACGCGGTGTCGGGGTCTTCGCTCTTGACCGGCGCGCGCGCGATCGGCGTCTGGTCGTTCTGCAGCCGCCACATCAGATTGGTGGGCGAATCCGCGTGCG
>DATIFD010000054.1:0-4477 GCA_035455385.1 Burkholderiaceae bacterium | reverse complement strand
AACGTGACCAGCCACGAGAAGTACAGCCACAGCAGGAAGACCGGCAAGGTCGCGAACGCGCCGTAGAGCGACCGGTAGGTCGGTCCGTGGATCAGGTAGGCCGTGAACCCGCGCTTGCCCAGTTCGAGCGCGATGCCGCCGAGCATCCCGCCGACGATCGCGTCGCGCCAGCGCACCGGCGCATGCGGCAGCCAGTGGAACAGACTCGCGAGGCTGACGCTGCACAGCGCAACCGGCGCCAGGTCGAGCGCGAACGCGAGCGGCTGCGGCACGCTGCGCATCAGGCCGGTCGAGGCGCCGAGCAGCGTTGCGGTCGCCCACAGGCTGGCGCCGACGAGCAGCGGGCCCGCCGCCAGCATCGTCAGGTACAGGCCGATGCGCCGCGGCAACGGGCGCGCCTTCCTGACGTCCCACATCTGATTGAGCGCAGCCTCGACCGTCAGCAGCATCGTGATCGCTGCCGCGACGACGAACAGCGAACCCACCGCCGTCAGGCCGCTCGCGTTGGCGGCGAACCGGTGCAGGTGCACCAGCACCGCACCCGAGAGGTCGGCCGGCAGCAGGCTCTTCAGCAGGTGCTGCTCGATCGCCGCTTCGAGCGGCTTGAAGACCGGAAAGTGCCTGAACAGCGCGAAGCCCACCGCCAGCAGCGGCACGATCGACAACGCGGTCGTCAGCGTCAGGCCGGCCGCCGCCTGCGGCAGGCGCACCTGGCCGGCGCGACGGATCGTTGTGCGGGTGAGGTCGAGCATGAGCAAAGGGCCGCGGCTACGGCGCGATGTTCGCCCAGATCGGCAACCCGGCGACCGCGCCATGCGCGCGCGCGGGCCGCGGCGTGATCTTTGGCGCGCTTGTCCGGCGACTTTGCTCTTGGCTCGACCGTGGTGAAAACCAGAGCCGCGGGCAGCGGGGTCAGTCGAAGCCCTGCACCAGATTCGTCGCGTTGCCGGCGACGAAGTTCTCGATGTTGTCCACCAACTGATCGGCCAATGCCTGCTGTGCCTCGTCGGACGCCCAGGCCACGTGCGGCGTGAGGATCACGTTGTGGCGCGATGCCGCGCGCATCAGCGGGTTGTCGGGCTTGGGCGGCTCGCCGTCGACCACGTCGAAGCCGGCGCCGGAGATCAGCCCGGCGTCGAGCGCGCGCACCAGCGCGGCTTCGTCGACCAGCCCGCCGCGCGCGGTGTTGACGATCAGCGGGCGGCGCTTCATGGCCTCGAACTCGGGCATCGCGATCATGCCGCGCGTCTGCGCGGTCAGCGGCGAGTGCAGCGTGATGACATCGCTCGTCTCGAGCACCTCCTGCCACGGCGTGTACAGCGGCCCGAGTCCGCTCCTGCCCTTGTGCGCGGCGAACATCGGCACCATGCCGAACGCCCGCGCGAGATCGGCCACGCGCTGGCCGAGCACGCCCTCGCCGATGATGCCGAGCCGCGAGCCGCGCAGGTCGCGGATCGGGTGGTCGAAGAAGCAGAACTGCCCCGCCTGCTGCCAGCGCCCGGCCAGCACCGACTCGCGATACGCCACGAGGTTGCGGCGCAGCGCGAGGATCAGCGCAAAGGCGTGCTCGGGCACCGTGTTGATCGCATAGCCGCGGATGTTGCTCACCGCGACGCCGCGCGCCGCGCAGGCCGCCTTGTCGATGCAGTCGGTGCCGGTGGCCGCCACGGCGATGAGCTTGAGCGTCGGCACCCGTTCGAGCGTCGCATCGGTGATCGGCGCCTTGTTCGTGATGGCGATCGACGCGCCGGCCAGGCGCTCGGCCACCTGGTCGGCGCGCGTCTGTCCGTGCTCGATCAGCTCGTGCGCGAACGACGGCGCGCGCACGCGGATCTGCGGCGCGATCGTCGCGCGGTCGAGGAAGACGATGCGATGAATCATGCGGGGGCAGTCTCGGGTTGGATGGCCAGCAGGCGGCGCGCCTCGGCGACGATCGCCCCGGGTGTGATGCCGAAGTGGTTGTACAGCACCTCGGCGGGTCCGGAGGCGCCGAAGCCGGTCATGCCGACGAAACCGCCGCGCTCCGCCGAGCCAGCGGTCCCAGCCGAAGCGCAACGCGGCTTCGCAGCGCGTCGAGGCCGCGGGCCCCGCGCCGGAAGCGCGCGAAGCGGACATGGTGGCGCTAGTCGGCACGAAGGTCGCTGCTACACTGCAACGACGGAGATGGCATTCCTCCGCGAACCGCCCGCAGCCTCCGAGCTGTGGTGCTGATGATGCCTACAGGTCCTGTTCAACAGGCGCTGTGGGCGTGTACAGATGAGCGGACTTCCCTTTCTCGCGGTCTTCGGTGGCGCCGGGCTCGGCGCCTTGCTGCGCTGGTGGCTCGGCGGCTGGCTGAACCCGGTGTTTCCGACCATCCCGATGGGCACGGTCGCGGCGAACCTGATCGGCGGCTTCCTGATCGGCGTGGCCAGCGCGTACTTCAACCACAACAGCGGTCTTGCGCCGGAGTGGCGGCTGCTGATCATCACCGGCTTCCTGGGCGGCCTGACGACGTTCTCGACGTTCTCGGTCGAGGTCGTCACGCTGATCGGCCGCCAGGAGTACTGGTGGGCGCTCGGCGCCGCGAGCCTGCATCTGTTCGGCTCGCTGTTGCTGACGGCGGTGGGCATCGTGCTGGCCGGCGCGCTGTTCATCAGGGCGTGAGGCGCGGACGATCCCGCACGTGCACGTCCACCTGATCCCGCGTTACCGCGGCGACACGCCCAACCCGCGCGGCGGCGTGCGCAGCGTGATCCCGGACAAGCAGTCCCATTGATCGAAGGAGTTCGCGTGCAGGGCGTCTACCTCAAGTTCTACGTGCAGGAGAACCGTCGTCATCACGGCATCTTGGCCTACGAATGGCTGCTCGAGCAGGCCATGAAGCTCGGCATCCACGGCGGCTCGGCCTTCCGCGCCATCGCCGGCTACGGCCGCCACGGGCGCATGCACGAGGCGCACTTCTTCGAGCTTGCCGGCGACCTCCCGGTGGAAGTCGGCTTCGCGCTGGCCGAAGAGGATGCGAAGCGCCTGCTCGATCACCTGGCCAGCGAGAAGCTCGCCATGTTCTACATCAGGGTGCCGCTCGAGATGGGCGTGATCGGCGACTCGACCTGACGGTCGGGCGATCCGCGCGTCCTCGGGTGACTGGCATGCATGACCGCGCATCGACGGCGAAGGTCCGTCGGTCATCGCGCTGGCTGAACCGCACCGTCGTCGGCGCCGGACTGACCAGCGCGTTGGGCGACTTCTGCTACGAGACCACGACGGTGATCCTGCCGGGCTTCCTGGCCGTGCTGGGCATCCCGGCTGCGGCGCTGGGCATCATCGAGGGCGTCGCCGACGCGGTCTCGGCGTTCACGAAGATGCTCGCGGGCTTCATCGCCGAGCGGCTCGGGCACCGCAAGCTGCTCGTGATGCTGGGCTACGCGCTGACGCCGTTCGGGCAGGTGTTGATCGCGCTGGCTGCCGGCTGGCCGCTGCTGCTGATCGGCCGCATCGTGTCGTGGTTCGGCAAGGGGCTGCGGGGGCCGCTGCGCGACGCGATCGTCACGCAGGCGATCAGCGCCGAGACGCGCGGACGCGCCTTTGGCTTCCACCGCGCGATGGACACCGTCGGCGCGGTCGTCGGCCCGCTGCTGGGCGTGGCGCTGCTGGGCTGGGCGCAGACCCGCCACTGGGACGACCCGGCCCACGCGTTCCGCTTCGTCTTCTGGCTCACGCTCGTGCCGGGCGTTTTGGCGGTGGTGGCCTTTGCGCTGCTCGTGCACGACCCCGAGCAGTCGCCGAACCCGGCGCTGCGCTTCCTCGGTGCCTTGCGCGGCCTGCCGCCGCGCTTCAAGCGATACCTCGGCGCGGTGGGCCTGTTCGGCATCGGCGACTTCTCGCACTCGCTGCTCATCCTCGCGGCCACGCAGCTGCTGACCGGCGCGCTCGGGGTCGTTCGCGCCGCGCAGGTGGCCGGGCTGCTGTACGTCGGCCGCAACGTCGTGCAGGTGTTGCTGTCGTATCCGGTGGGCGTGCTTGCCGATCGCCACGGATCGCGCCCGGTGCTGGTCGCCGGCTATGGGCTCGGCGTGCTCACCGCCGTGCTCGCGGCGCTGGCGTTCGGCACCAACGTCGACAGCGTGGCGCTGCTGGCTGCGATCTTCGTCGTCGCCGGCCTGTACGTCGCGGTGCAGGAGGCGCTGGAATCCACCGTGACCGCCGAGATGGTCTCGCAGGACACCCTGGCCCTCAGCTACGGCGCGCTGGGCACCGTCAATGGCGTCGCCAAGCTGGTCTCCAGCGCGACTGTCGGACTGCTGTGGACGACAGTCTCGCCGGTGCTCGCCTTCGGCGTGGCGGCGGCGTTGATGGCGTTGGGCACGCTTGCCTTGTCGCGGCTGGCGGATCGCTGATCGCAGCACACCGCGTCGCGGCCGCCCTCAGCGGCGCAGCGTCGCGGTCAGCCGATCGGGGTGCAACAGCAGGCCGAGCGCGCTGCCGATGTCGGGCG
>DATIFD010000053.1:0-5205 GCA_035455385.1 Burkholderiaceae bacterium | reverse complement strand
GAGCTCGCGGTGCGCCCGATCGTCGATCCCGAAATCGTGAGCGTGCTGTTCCTCGCGCAGTCGGCCACCAAGCCACCGACCCCGCTGCAGCGACGCGTGACGCGGCTGTTGGCCGACCTGATCGGGGCACCGCCGGACGTGCCGCAAAAAGCGCGGCGCTGAACCGGGGACGCGACAGCGGCCTCCATGCCGCAATCGAATAGCTGCTAGTGGACCCCCGGGCTTGGGCCGCGCGCCGGGCCCCGCGCACAATGGGCCAGCCCTCGACCACCGCAGCGCGGCGGACTAAGGGCTCCCGACATGAGCGAACGCATCACCGGCATTTCATCGATGGCCACCCGCCAGGTGCTGGCCGAGCTGGCGCGCGCGTTCGAGGCGCGCTCGGGCTGCACGGTGGCGATCGAGTCGGTCGGCGGCGTCGACGCGGCCAAGCGCGTGCAGGCAGGCGAGCCGTTCGACGTGGTGTTCCTCGCCAGCGATGCCATCGATCGGCTGATCGCGTCGGGCCACGTGGTCGGCGCGCGCGTCGACCTGGTGCGCTCGCCGGTGGCCATCGCCGTGCGCTCTGGCGTGCCGCATCCCGATGTCGGCTCGGAGCCGGCGCTGCGGGCCGCCGTGCTCGCGGCTTCACGGCTGAGCTATTCGACGGGACCGAGCGGCGTGCACCTGGCTCGCTTGTTCGAACGCTGGGGCATCGCGCAGGAGATACAACCGCGCATCGTGCAGGCGCCCCCCGGCGTGCCGGTGGGCACGCTGGTCGCCCGCGGTGACGTCGACCTCGGATTCCAGCAGCTCGCTGAGCTGCTGCACCTGCCGGGCATCGACGTCATCGGCACCCTGCCGGCGGAGATCCAGTTCATCACCACGTTCAGTGCCGGCATTTGTGCCGGCTCGAGCCACGCCGCGACGGTGCGTGAGATGCTCGGCTTCATGACCTCGGCCGAGGTCGACGACGTCAAGCGCCGGCACGGCATGGAGCCGGCGCCACAGCGGTGACGCCTTCGGAGACAACACCTCATGATCATCGACTGCCACGGCCACTACACCACCGCACCGAAGGCGCTGGAGAACTGGCGCAACGCGCAGATCGCGGGCATCAAGGATCCGGCGGTGATGCCGAAGGTGAGCGACCTCAGGATCAGCGACGACGAGATCCGCGAGACGATCGAGGCCAACCAGCTCAAGCTGATGCGGCAGCGTGGGTCGGATCTCACGATCTTCAGCCCGCGCGCCAGCTTCATGGCGCACCACATCGGCGACTTCCAGGTTTCGAGCACCTGGGCGGCGATCTGCAATGAGCTGTGCTTCCGCGTGTCGCAGTTGTTCCCGGACCACTTCATCGCGGCGGCGATGCTGCCGCAGAGCCCGGGCGTCGACCCGAAGACCTGCATCCCAGAGCTGGTGAAGTGCGTCGAGCAGTACGGCAACGTCGGCATCAACCTGAACCCCGATCCGTCGGGCGGGCACTGGACGAGCCCGCCGCTGACCGACAGGCACTGGTACCCGATCTACGAAAAGATGGTCGAGTACGGCATCCCGGCGATGATCCACGTCAGCACCAGCTGCAACGCGTGCTTCCACACCACCGGGGCGCACTACATCAATGCCGACACCACCGCGGTGATGCAGCTGATCCAGGGCGACCTTTTCAAGGACTTTCCGACGCTGAAGTTCGTCATTCCGCACGGCGGCGGCGCGGCGCCTTACCACTGGGGCCGCTACCGCGGCCTGGCGCAGGAGCTGAAGAAGCCGCTACTGAATGACCACCTGCTGAACAACATCTTCTTCGACACCTGCGTCTACCACCAGCCCGGCATCGACCTGCTGACCCGGGTGATCCCGGTGGCCAACGTGCTGTTCGCCAGCGAGATGATCGGCGCGGTGCGCGGCGTCGACCCGGAAACGGGCCACAACTACGACGACACCAAGCGCTACATCGAGGCGGCCGAGCTCACCGCCGCGGAACGGAAGCTGATCTACGAGGGCAACGCGCGGCGCGTCTATCCGCGACTCGACGCCGCGCTGAAGCAGAGGGGTCAATAGCCATGTACCAGATCGGCATCGTCAAACGCAAAATCACTCGCGCCGACCGCAGCGCGGTCGACCGCCTGGCCGCGTTCGGCGTGGCCACCGTGCACGAGGCAATGGGCCGAGTCGGGCTGATGAAGCCCTACATGCGGCCGATCTATCCCGGCGCCCAGATCTCCGGCACCGCGGTCACCGTGCTGCTGCAGCCGGGCGACAACTGGATGTTGCACGTGGCCGCAGAACAGATCCGCGACGGAGACATCGTCGTCGCCGCCTGCACCGCCGACAACGACGACGGCTTCTTCGGCGATCTGCTGGCCACCAGCTTTCGCGCGCGCGGTGCCAAAGGCCTGGTGATCGAGGCCGGCGTGCGCGACGTCAAGGTGCTCACCGAGATGGACTTCCCGGTCTGGAGCAAGGCCATCAGCGCCAAGGGCACGGTGAAGGCCACGCTCGGCTCGGTGAACATCCCGCTGGTGTGCGCCGGCGCGCTGGTGCATCCCGGCGATGCAATCGTCGCCGACGACGACGGCGTGGTCGTGGTGCCGGCGGCACAGGTCGCTAAGGTGGCCGATGCCGCCGCCGCGCGCGAGTCCAACGAGGGCGAGAAGCGCGCCAAGCTCGCCGCCGGCGTGCTCGGCCTGGACATGTACAAGATGCGCGAGCCCCTCGAGAAGGCCGGGCTCAAGTACATCGACTGAGCCTCACCAATGCAGATCGCGTTGATCGGCTACGGCGAGGTCGGCCGCATCCTGGCCGAGGACCTGCACGCGCTCGGGGCGGCGCTGTCGACGTTCGATGTCAAGTTCAACGGGGCCGCGACGCCGGAATCCGACGCGATGCGCCGCCATGCACGGCAGCACGACGTGGCGGTGACCGACTCGCATGCGCAGGCCGTCCGCCAGGCCGAGCTGGTCGTCAGCGCGGTCACCGCGAGCCAGGCGGTGGCGGTGGCGCAGTCGTGCGCGCCAGCGCTGCCGCGCGGCTGCTTCTTTCTCGACTTCAACTCGGCGTCGCCGGGCGCCAAGGTCGGCGCGGCCAAACCCGTCAATGCCGCCGGTGGCCGTTATGTCGAAGGCGCGGTGATGACCTCGGTGCCACCTTACCGCATCAAGGTGCCGTTGCTGCTCGGCGGCCCCGACGCATCGGCGCTGCTGCCGCTGCTGTGCGACCTCGGCTTTTCGCCGAAGGTCGCGAGCGAGTGTCTCGGAGTTGCGTCGGCCACCAAGATGTGCCGCAGCGTGATGATCAATGGCCTCGAGGCGATGACGATCGAAGCCTTCACCACGGCGCGCCACTACGGCGTGGAAGACGCCGTGATCGCGTCGCTGCAGGAGACGTTCCCCGGCATCGACTGGGAGAAGCAGGGCGCCTACTTCTTTCAGCGCGTGATCGAGCATGGTCGTCGCCGCAGCGAGGAGGTGCGCGAGGTCGCGGTCACGGTGCGCGAAGCCGGCCTCGAGCCATGGAGCGCTGCAGGCACGGCCGAGCGCCAGGCCTGGGTGGCCGACCTGGCCGACGCGGGGCTGTTCGGCGTCAAGGGTTCGACGGGGTTTGCGCGCAGCGCGGATTGGCGTGTCGAGGCCGACCGCGTGCTCGCCCACTTGAAGACAAAGGGGTCCTGACGTGGCGTTCGAAAAGACCCCGGGCTGGCTCGACTGGACCGCCGATCCCAGCAAGCCGCGATTCCAGCTGCCGCCGGGCAGCGTCGACGCGCATTGCCACGTGTTCGGCCCGGGCGCGCAGTTCCCGTACGCGCCGGAGCGCAAGTACACGCCGTGCGACGCGAGCAAGGCGCAGCTTTTCGCGCTGCGCGACCACCTCGGCTTTGCGCGCAACGTCATCGTGCAGGCCACCTGCCACGGCGCCGACAACCGCGCGATGGCCGATGCATGCCGCACGTCCGGGGGCAGGGCCCGCGGCGTGGCCACCGTCAAGCGCAACGTCACCGACAACGAACTGCAGGACCTGCACGCCGCCGGCGTGCGCGGCGTTCGCTTCAACTTCGTCAAGCGGCTGGTCGACTTCACGCCGAAGGACGAGCTGATGGAGACCGCTGGCCGCATCAAGAGCCTGGGCTGGCACGTGGTCATCTACTTCGAGGCGCAGGATCTGCCGGAGCTGTGGGACTTCTTCACCGCGCTGCCGACCGTCGTGGTGGTCGACCACATGGGCCGGCCGGACGTGCGCAAGCCGGTCGACGGGCCCGAGTTCGGGCTGTTCCTGAGGTTCCTGCGCGAGCACGACAACGTGTGGAGCAAGGTAAGCTGCCCGGAGCGCCTGTCGGTGTGCGGGCCGTCGGCGCTGCGCGGCGAGCGCAACGCCTACCGCGACGTGGTGCCGTTCGCGCGCCGCGTGGTCGAAGGCTTTCCCGACCGCGTGCTGTGGGGCACCGACTGGCCGCACCCGAACCTGAAGGACCACATGCCCGACGACGGTCTGCTGGTGGACTTCATCCCGCACATCGCCACAACGGCCGAGTTGCAGCGCAAGCTGCTGGTCGACAACCCGATGCGGCTGTACTGGCCCGACGAACGGGCGCGATAACGAGGAGGACCCGATGGCACTGCAGAAGCCGTATCAGGACGTTCCCGGCACGACGATCTTCGACGCCGATCAGTCGCGCAAGGGCTATTGGCTGAACCAGTTCTGCATGTCGCTGATGAAGGCCGACAACCGGGAGCGCTTCAAGGCCGACCCGCGCGCCTACCTCGACGAGTGGCCGATGACCGAGGAGCAGAAGCAGGCCGTGCTGGCGCGCGACCTCAACCGCTGCATCGCCGCCGGCGGCAACATCTACTTCCTGGCCAAGCTCGGCGCCACGCTCGGCAAGAGCTTTCAGCAGATGGCCGGCAGCATGACCGGTATGACCGAGGATCAGTATCGCGACATGATGGTCAAGGGCGGGCGCTCCATCGAGGGCAACCGCAAGACCGGGGAGAAGAAGTAATGGCCCGTATCACCGCAAGCGTCTACACCTCGCACGTCCCCGCGGTCGGTGCAGCCATCGATCTCGGCAAGACGGCCGAGCCGTACTGGCAGCCCGTGTTCAAGGGCTACGACTTCTCCAAGCAGTGGGAGAAGGAGCAGAAGCCCGACGTGATCTTCCTGGTCTTCAACGATCACGCCACCGCCTTCAGCCTCGATTTCATCCCGACCTTTGCGATCGGCACGGCC
>DATIFD010000052.1:0-3717 GCA_035455385.1 Burkholderiaceae bacterium | reverse complement strand
GGGCCGGCCAAGCAGGCCTGCAAGATCGCCGGCTTGCCCAAGCCCACCGGCTGCGTGTAGAGGCTGGGTCATGGTTTGCGCGCGTCGGCGGGCCGAGCGCCGGGCCGCTCCCAAGCCGGCCCGCGTCCCCGCGGGGGACCGACCGACGTACCCGTCGGGCGAGGGGCGCCAGTGACCGCGCTGACGATCGTCTACGCGGCGCTGTTCTACCTGGCCACGGCCGTGCTGGTGGCGGGCCTGGCGCTGAAGGTCCGCGGCTACGCGCGCACGCCCGCGCCGCTGAAGATTCCGACCACGCCCGCGCCCGTCACCGGTGCGGGCGTCGCGCTGCGGCTGACACGCGAGGTCGTCTTCTTCGAAAGCCTGTTCAAGTCGAGCAAGTGGACCTGGCTGTTCGGCTGGCTGTTCCATGCCGCCTTGCTGCTGGTGCTGCTGCGCCACCTGCGCTACTTCCAGCAGCCGGTGTGGACGCCGGTGGCACTGGTCCAGGCCTTCGGCACCTACGCCGGCTTCGCGATGGTGGCCGGGCTGGGCGGCCTGTGGGCGCGCCGGTTCCTGGTCGATCGCGTGCGCTACATCTCGACGCCGTCGGACCATCTGCACCTGGCGCTGCTGCTGGCCATCGGCCTGTCGGGCCTGGGCATGCGCTTCGTGGCCCACACCGACATCGTGGCGCTGAAGGCCTTCATGCTCGGCCTGATGCGCTTCGACCTGCAGCCTCTGCCGTCCGACCCGCTGCTGCTCGTGCACCTGACGCTGGTCGCCGCGCTGATGATCGTGTTCCCGATCAGCAAGCTGCTGCACGCACCGGGCCTCTTCTTCAGCCCCACGCGCAACCAGGCCGACACGTCGCGCGAGGCGCGCCACCTCGCCGCCTGGGCCGCCGCGCTCGACAAGCGCTGAACCGCCTCCAGCCATGGCCACCGCCGCCTTCAAGACGCCCGAACTGAAGCCCTATCCGGTGATCCCGCTGGTCGCCGAGGGCACGATGGCGCACAGCAAGCCCTTCGTCGCGTCGGCGCAGATCCAGACCAACATCGGCTTCCCGGGCGAGCTGACCGACGGCTGGCAGCAGCGCGCCATCGCCCGGATGGGCGAACTGCTCGACAAGTACCGCTCGCTGCGCGTCTACATGGATGCCTGCGTCCACTGCGGCGCCTGCTCCGACAAGTGCCACTACTTCCTCGGCACCGGCGATCCCAAGAACATGCCGGTGGCGCGCCAGGACCTGATGCGCGCGGTCTACCGCCGCTACTTCACCTTCGCCGGCAAGCACTTTCCGAGGCTCGTCGGCGCCACCGATCTGACGAAGGACGTGCTCGACCAGTGGTGGAGCTACTACAACCAGTGCTCCGAGTGCCGCCGTTGTTCGGTGTTCTGCCCCTATGGCATCGACACCGCCGAAGTCACGATGGCCGCGCGCGAGATCATGGATTCGGTGGGTCTGGGCCAGAAGTACGCCAACGAGATCATCGGCAAGGTCCACCGCATCGGCAACAACCTCGGGATTCCCGAGCCCGCGCTGGCCGACACGCTGGCTGGCCTCGAGGAGGACACCAAGGAGGAATCCGGCGTCGACGTGCGCTTCCCGCTCGACGTGGCGGGCGCCGAGGTGCTGCTGGTCACGCCGTCGGCCGACTTCTTCTCCGAGCCGCACGTCGAGAGCCTGATCGGCTACGCCAAGGTCTTTCACGCCGCGGGCGTTTCCTGGACCCTGAGCTCCAAGGCCAGCGAAGCCGGCAACTTCGGCCTGTTCATCGGCAACTACGAGCAACTGCGCAAGATCGCGTTGCGCATTCGCGAGGCCGCGCTCGAGCTCGGCGCCAAGCGCATCGTGGTCGGCGAATGTGGCCACGCCTGGCGTGTGGCGTACAGCTTCTGGAACACGCTGGTGGGCATCGGCGCCGGCGGCAAGGACCCGTTCGCGATCGAACTGCAGCGCCAGCTCGACCCGCGCGTGAAGCAGCCGATGCACATCTGCGAGTTCACGTGGGATCTCATCCAGCGCGGCGCGCTGAAGTTCGACAAGGAAAAGAACGACGACCGCATCGTCACCTTCCACGACTCGTGCAACGTGGCGCGCGGCTCGAGCATGGGCAGCACGCCGGGCGGCCAGTTCACGATCCCGCGCGACATCATCCGCGCGGTGGCCAACCGCTTCCACGACATGGCCCCGGGCACGATCCACGAGGCCACGTTCTGCTGCGGCGGTGGCGGCGGCCTGCTCACCGACGACCTGATGGAGCTGCGCGTCAAGGGCGCGCTGCCGCGCATGGAAGCGCTGAAGGCGGTGGCCGATCGCCACGGCGTGAACTTCATGGCCACGATCTGCGCCATCTGCAAGGCGCAGTTCACCAAGGTGCTGCCGTACTACGGCTTCGACATGGGCATGGTCGGCGGCGTGCACCAGCTCGTCAGCCGCGCCATCCGCCTTGGCGAGCCCCACTGAACATCGATTCGAGGAGACCCAGATGTCTGCCCTTCCACCGAAAACCGAGGCCAAGCCGCTGACCTTTCGCCGCTTCAAGGACGGCGACGCCAAGCCGCTGGCGTGGCAGCAGGAGATCTTCGACGCCGACCACTCGCACAAGTGCCCCACCTACATCCAGAGCACGCCACCGTGCCAGGGCTCGTGCCCGTCGGGCGAGGACATCCGCGGCTACCTCAACATCGTGCGCGGCATCGAGAAGCCGCCGGCGGGCGTGCCCTGGCAGGAATACGCGTGGCGGCGCCTGACCGAGGCCAATCCGCTGCCGTCGGTGATGGGCCGCGTGTGCCCGGCACCGTGCGAATCGGGCTGCAACCGCAACCAGGTCGAGGATTTCGTCGGCATCAACTCGGTCGAGCACTTCCTCGGCGAATGGGCGATCGAACACAAGCTCGCGTTCCCGAAGCCGCAGGCGCGCAGCGGCAAGAAGGTGGCCGTCATCGGCGGCGGCCCGGCGGGGCTTTCGGCGGCGTACCAGCTGGCGCGCAAGGGCCACGACGTGACCCTGTTCGACGAGCGAGCCGAGCTCGGCGGCATGATGCGCTACGGCATCCCGGGCTTTCGCACGCCGCGCGCGGTGCTCGACGCCGAGATCCAGCGCATCCTCGACCTCGGCGTCGTCGCGCGCATGAACACGCGTATCGGCAAGGACATCACGCTGGAGCAGCTGCGTCAGGATTTCGACGCCGTCTTCCTCGGGCTCGGCGCGCAGTCGGGCCGCCCGCTGCCGGTGGAAGGCTGGCAGGCGCCCAACGTCGTCACCGCGACCGCGTTCCTGAAGGCGTTCAACGACGGCCGCATGCTGCACGTGGGCCGGCGCGTCGTCGTGGTCGGCGGCGGCGACACCTCGATCGACGTCGCCACCGTGGCGCGCCGACTCGGCCACATCGACCAGGTGCACGAGTCGGACCGACCCGAACACGCGATCGCGGGCTTCGCGGCGCACGATGCGGCGCTGCTGTCGGCGCGCCAGGGCGCCGACGTCACGCTGACCTCGGTGTTCGCGATCGACAAGATGCAGGCCAGCAGGCACGAGGTCGAGCACGCGCTGGCCGAAGGCATCGTCATTCGCGGCGGCATGGTGCCGGTGGCCGTGGTGCGCGACGGCAGCGGCCGCGCCACCGCGCTGCGCGTCGCGCGCTGCGAGGCGAAATTCATCGGGCCGCGGATCGAGATCAAGATGATCGAAGGCACGGAGGAGGACATTCCCGCGGATCTGATCGTCTCGG
>DATIFD010000051.1:0-2216 GCA_035455385.1 Burkholderiaceae bacterium | reverse complement strand
CCGCGGTGCTGCTCAAGGACGGCGGTCGCCGCGTGGTGTACGTCGAGGGCCAGGACGGGCGATTCTCCGCGCGGCAGGTCGAGACGGGCGAGGAGCGCGAGGGCCGGGTGCACGTGCTGAAGGGCCTCGTGCCCGGCGAGCGGGTGGTGATGCGCGGAGCGCTGCTGGTGGACCGCGAGGCCGAGCAGCTGCTCTAGCCGATGCTCGACAAGCTGATCGACATCTGCGTGCATCGCCGCGTGGCGGCGATCTTCACCGTGCTGGTCATCGCCGCCTTCGGCGTGCGCGCCTACCTGAATACGCCGATCGAAGCGTTCCCGGACGTCACCAATGCGCAGGTGACGGTGATCGCGCAGATGCCGGGCTATGCGCCCGAAGAGGTGGAGCGCAGCGTCACCGTGCCGCTGGAGCGTGCGCTGAACGGCACGCCGCGCATGATCCAGCTGCGCAGCGAGAGCCTGTTCGGCCTGTCGCTGGTGACCCTCACCTTCGACGACAACGCTGACCCGTTCATCTCGCGCATGCACGTCGCGCAGCGCATCGCCTCGGCCGACATGCCCGAGGGCGTGATCCCGACGCTGTCGCCCGAGGCCACGCCGCTGGGCGAAGTGTTCCAGTTCCGCATGGTGAGCGACCGGCACGACCTGTACCAGCTGCGCGCCGAGCTGCAGTGGACCGTGAGCCGCGTGCTCAAGCAGGTGCCGGGCGTGGCCGACGTGGTGTGCTTCGGCGGCTACCTGAAGGAAGTGCACGTGCGCGTCGATCCGGACCGCATGCGGGCGCACGGCATCGGCCTGGCCGACGTCGCCGATGCGCTGTCGAAGACCAACCAGAACGTCGGCGGCGGCTTCCTGCGCCACGGCGACCAGGAACTGACCGTGCGCGGCATCGGCTACGTCAACTCGGTCGAGGACATCCGCCGCACGGTGCTCAAGACGCGCGACGCGACCCCCGTCATGGTGGGCGACATCGCCGAAATCGTGCAGTCGAACACGCCGCGGCGTGGGGCGGTCGGCTGGAACGCGGAGAAGGAGGCGGTGGAGGGCTTCGTGCTGATGCGGCGCGGCGAGAACCCGTCGCGCGTGCTCGACGGCGTGCACGCCAAGGTGGCAGAGCTGAACGAACGGATCCTGCCGCGCGGCATGCGCATCGAGAACTTCTACGACCGCACGCTGCTGGTCGGCAACACGCTGAAGACCGTCAACAGCAACCTGCTGCACGGCTTCCTGCTGGTGGTGGCGGTGGCATGGCTGTTCTTTCGCAGCATCACCGGCTCGCTGATCGTCGCCGCCGTGATCCCGCTCGCGCTGCTCGGCGCCTTCATCGGCCTGTACATCCTCAAGTTGCCGGCCAATCTGATATCGATGGGCGCGATCGATTTCGGCATCCTGGTGGACGGCGCGGTAGTCCTGGTGGAGAACGTGCTGCATGCGGTGCAGCACGAGCGGCCGGCGCAACGGCGGGACGTGCTCAGGCTCATCATTCGCGCTGCGGAGCAGGTGGCGCGGCCGACGCTGTACGCGATGCTGATCATCATCGCGGCGCTGGTGCCGGTGTTTACCCTGGAGCAGGTCGAGGGGCGCATTTTCCGCCCGCTGGCGCTCACCTATTCGTTCGCCCTCGTGGCGGCGCTGGTGCTGGCGCTGACGCTGGTGCCGGCGCTGTGCGCGCTCGGCTTCGCCCGCGGGCGCAGCGTGTCGGAGCCGCGCTGGCTCGAAGCCGCGCGTGCGCGCTACGGTGCCTGGCTGGTGCACCTGCTGGCGCGCCGCAGGCCGATCGTGGTCGCCGCGGCAGCGTTCTTCGCCCTGAGCGTAGGCGCGGGCACGCGCCTGGGCACCGAATTCCTGCCGGAGCTCGACGAAGGCGACATCCTGGTGTTCGTCGAAATGCCGCCCAGCATCGCACAGGAGGCGGCGCAGACCATGCTGGTGGAGGTGCGCCGGCGCATCCTCGAATCCCCGGAAGTGACGCAGGTGCTGTCGGAGAACGGCCGCCCTGAGGACGGCACCGACAACGAGAATCCGAACATGAGCGAGACCTTCGTGCGCCTGAAGCCGCGCGACCAATGGCGCGCCGGCTACGACAAGCGGCGCCTCGCCGATGAAATCCGCGACCGGGTGTCGGAGATTCCCGGCGTGCGCTACAACTTCTCGCAGCCGATCAAGGACAACGTCGAGGAAGCCGTGGCGGGCGTGCGCGGCAAGGTGGTGCTGAAG